>JACMJB010000098.1 GCA_014380815.1 Armatimonadota bacterium | reverse complement strand
GCCGAGCGATGATCCTGTTATACCTGAGCCGTCCTCGTTTTCCGCGTGACCTTCAAGGACAATATTCTCCTAGAACGCCTCGGCGGGCAGATCGGGGATCGCCCCCTCGCGCAGCTCGTAGCCATGGTCCAAACGCTCCTGTGCACGAGCACGGAAAGAGACCAGAACATCGTCATCGGACCCAAAGTCCCAGTTCGCCATGCCGTAGGTTTGCTCGTACCAGCGCGTCCCCGCGACCGGCGCGAGCGTCCCGCTTTTATCGTAGGTCGCGTGAAGATGCCAGGGGTGGCCGCGCTCCGTCTTGGGGATGGAGTGCGTGATCCAGAGCCGATACCAGCTTCCATCGGGATGAGTGAAGTGGGCAAAGATCGGCGATTGCAACAGGGGGCGGGTTTGTGTCGTCATGGCGGGACCCTCCAAAAGCGAATGAAAACTGGTGACGGCGCGTTTCTTACTTAACTACGAATGATGGCCTCGGCGGCACGACCGATAGATTCCTGCATGACAAGCTGTGATGGGCCTGTCCTGTGATCTCCTCGTACGGTTCCAGACCGGTATCGAACCGTGAACTCCTGCATCCTTATTTATACTCCCTTTGAATAAGAGTACCAGGAAAAGGGCCGGAGATACCAGGGACGCGCTCAGACCATCCGATCGCACCGCTCGAATTTGTGTATCAACTCAGGAAACCGGTTTGCAAACCGGTTTCTAAGGTGGTATATTTCTTCCAAGGTGGTTTCCAGCCCCCTATCCGCCACAGTCAATGGCAGGGCGGAAGAATCGGATCTATGAACGAGATGAAGTTGCGGCGCCGGGCAACAATCAACGATGTGGCAGCAGCGGCAGGCGTTACCAAAGCGACCGTCTCATTGACGCTGTCTGGTAAACGCCAACCGTCCCCAGAGACACGCGACGCCATTCTGCGGGCGGCCCATGACCTCGGATACGAGCCGAACCCCAACGCCCGTAGCCTGGCGACCGGGCGCCGTGATACGACGGTCGGTCTGTTCGCTCTGTATCTCGATTTTGGCGTTGCAACCCATAAGATCGGCATTATCCAGAGTCGGCTTGGCGCACAGGGATTCCAGGTGCCGCTCTACACAGGGGGATATGGGCAAAATATTGGCAAGCCTGCGCAGATCGCGCTTCTGCGAGAGGTACTGAGGAGCCGCCCGCGTGCCATCATCTGCCACACAGAGATTCTGAACCCGGAGACGCGGCAGGACCTGAAGCGGTTTCAGGAGGAGGGCGGCTTCGTTGTCGGCTATGATTACCCCGATATGCTGGACTGTGATCAGGTGATTCTGGACCGCGAGGACAACACGTATCAGGCGGCGCGGCATCTGCTGGAGGGAGGACACCGACGCATCGGTTTTTACCTGCCTGGCCCGTTGAAGCCCGGCCACCCACGCGAAGTCGGCTTCCGGCGCGCGCTGGCGGAGTTCGACGCGGCGGTCGAGGAACGATGGATCTTTCACGGCGGAGAGTACATGGAAGGCGGCGCGCGCCTCGCGAGCGCGTTTCTGGCCCTCAGCGACCGACCGACCGCGATGTGTATCGTGAATGACGAAGCCGCGGCGGCATTTATCGCCGAGATCGGGCGGAATGGTCTGCGCGTTCCCGAAAACGTAAGTGTCGTCAGCCACGATGACATCGCGATTGCACGCTACTCGCCCGTTCGCCTGACCGCGGTATCACATCCGGTAGAAGCAATTGCGCAGACGGTCGTTGACCTGATGCTGGACCGTCTGACAGAGCGCTTTACAGGTCCGGCACGGCGCGTTTTTGTGCGGGGTAAGCTGACGATACGAGAAAGCAGCCGCACTCTGTCATAGACCAGGTTGGGTCCCAGATGACATCCATAGGTATTCAAGAACAGTCAAAGGAGTCTTGTTATGCAGAATCTCTCTCGAAGCCGACCCGCCCCCGGCTTCACCTTAATCGAGTTGCTTGTTGTCATCGCCATAATCGCGATTCTTGCCGCGATCTTGTTTCCTGTCTTCGCACAAGCTCGTGCCAAAGCCCGTCAGACTGCGTGCCTGTCAAACCTTAAACAGATGGGGCTTGGCCTTCAGCAGTACATGCAGGACTACGACGGGACGTTTCCTCATGCTTCAAACGAAGCCACGCTCAATCTATACAAGGACCTGAAATCCAACGGCAGGATGGTGGATTTTGGCATCCACTGGCAGCAGCAGATCTACACTTACGCAAAAAACTGGGACATCTTTTTGTGTCCAGGTGATATTGCCCCGAACCAGCCACATCCAGACCCGAACTTTGGCGGGTCCAGACCCGCAACGCCCTCATCTTATGGAACAAACACGCTTTTGCTGCAAACTGGCATGGCACCAGGTGTTCCGGGGGCGCTTAACGAGTCGCTTCTGATATCACCCGCTAACACCTACCTCATTTCCGAAACGGCGAGCAATCTCGATTTCTTCGGTTATGGAGGCTCGTGCGGCGCACTCAGCCGCTTGAATACAGTTCGGTTCGCGAATGTGACGACGAACGCCGAAAGGTCCTGTCCGCTAAACGTTCCAGACCCGGCGAAGTTTGCTGGCGGGGAGGATAGCCGAGCACGCCACGTCGCTGGGGAGAACATTGTCTACACGGACGGGCATGCTAAGTGGAGCCGCTGGCAGAATATTCTAGATAAAAACACCTGCCCGAACCCCGACAAGTCCGACGTCATCCAGTGCCGAAACTAATCATGACTACACCGTCGCCGAGGCGAATCCACGGGAAGGGAGCAAGGGAGGCGCTCCTTCTGCTCGGAATTCTCGGCATCAGCATCCTGTGCCTTAGTATAGCGGCGGCATCCACCCGCCCCTATGCCGGGGCACAGGATGCAACGTCAGAGACGGCGCCGCGAATCGCGATCTGGAATCCGGGCGGGGACATTACTGGTCCGCGCTTTCGCCTTTCCTCCACCTTTCTCCGGCAGACGGCGGAGCGGTTAAGAACGGCTGGTGTCAGGGCGGAACTGCTGACTGCGGAAGAGATTCGCGACCCGGCGCGTTTCTCCGCCGGGCGGTTCGACGCCCTGATGCTCGAAGGCAGCGCACTTCCGGAAGCAAATATTCCTGCTTACCAGAAATTCCTGGACGACGGTGGGGTGCTGATCGCCCTGGCGGCGGATAATCCCTTTGAGATCAAAATCGCGCCCGGCTCGAACAGTGGCTGGCGGCTGTCCCCGGAGTCTCCCCCGTTCGCCTGGCAGACCCACGCACTGTATGAGTCACTCGGCATGGTGTATCACACAGAGCGCGACTTTTCCGCCAGCGGCGTCACGCACACACCGTCTTCGCTGCTGAAAAAGTATGTTCCTGGTGTCAAGCCGTTCACCAAAATCCTGACAAACCGCTGGTATGTGCCGGATATGCTGAGCGGCAGCAAATTTTATCCGCTGGTTCGCAGTCAAATGGCAGACGGGAGAGATTACACACCGCAAATGTACCTCGTCGCCAATGGCAAACGGCACGCGATTCTTTGTGCTAGCGCACTTTTCACCACCGGGCAGGACACCACAGCATGGCCCCTGGGTACCGAAACGCTGACCGGTATCGCCCGCCTTGCCCAGGATCTTCGGCGCGGAGCCGTTTCGCTGGACGGCAATCTAACCGTCACGCCTCCCGGTCGCACCACGCCCGCGCCACTGCTGCTGCGTACCCCCACCGGGAGCATTGAACCAGAGCAGGCAAGGCCGATCATTCGCTGGGGCAGATTCGATGGCGCGCGGGGCGAACTTGGCCCGCTCCACGAAAATAAGGGAGTGGCCCGTAAGGTCACGATGACCGGCGCAGGTTCACGAACGCCGGGCGGACTCGCACCCGGCACGGCGATGTGCCTTGCCCTGCCCGCACTGAACGGTGGGGGCGGTCCGCTCTACCTGCGCGTTCGCGGTGCTTACGTTGCTTCCGGTGCGACTCTGACCGCGCGAATGGGCAACGTCACGATTTGGAGCGAAGCCTTCGTCTATCGGAATCCGGAAGGCACTGTGAACCTAGGGGGCGGGTACGGGGGCGTTCCCGCCGAGTTTACCAGGATTATCTTTCTGCCGCCGAGCAGCTTCGGTGCAAAATCCCTGATGCTGACGAACTCCGGAACGGCACCACTTTACTTCGATGCACTCCAGATCGAGCAGCGCACCCGCCCTGCAACGCGCCGGGGCATCGGCCTGCACACTGGCGTCGAACTGGCCTATGACCGCGCCACAGCCCTGACGCCCGAACGCCTTAGGAACCTATCCTATCTGCGGGCCACTGCGCGCCCATGGTGGGTGGGTCCACCCGGTGACCCGAAACGTTGGGACCGTTTCGATCATCATGTTGCCCGTTATACCGCCCTGCACGATCACCTCCAGCTCATTCTGGAGGGCACACCGGAATGGGCCGCCACGAGTTCGAGACGCTTTCGCGAGGGCGGCGCGCGCGGACATATGACCCCGCCAGACACGGCGAAATACCGCGAACTGACCACACAAATCATCGCGAAATACGCCGGGAAGGTGGACGCCTGGGAAATCTGGAACGAGGCCAATATCACCCAGTTCTGGCAGGGAACCCCGGAGGAATACGCCGCCCTAGTCAATGCACTGGCTCCCGTGATTCGCGAGCGCGCCCCGGAAAGTACGCTCATTGTTGGCGGAGCGTCCGGAACAACCACTCGTCTTGTAGACCCATTCATAATCGCGCTGTCGGAGAGTGGGGCACTGCAAAAAGCGGATTTGCTTGCGTTCCATGCCTACGCAAACAACGGGGGCTGGGATGTGGCATATGGTCTCTTCGAAGGGCATGTTCTCTCAATCGGGAGCGCCATCGAAATCTACTGCAACGAGCAGGGTTACTTCTGGAAGAATGGCGGTACTCCGGAACAGCAGCTAGTCGAAACGAACATCGCGCTTTCCCGTCTCCTGGCGAATGGCGTCGCGAAAGTGACGCTCTTCAACGCGGGCGGCGATTCGAACGACCTTGGCCTGATTGATCAGAACGGGGTTCCCCGCGCGGCATATGCCGTGCTGGAAGACTATCTCCTGTTGGTGAAAAACGGCTCCCGACGCCTGGATCTTTCTCTGACAGCGGCGGATAACACCCCGCTTTCCGGCATTTATTCCGCCGCATCTTCCCACGACGACGGCAGCATTACCCTCGTTTTGAACCCGGCAGATGCCACGACACTTCCCCGACGGGTCGTGGTACGCTTCCCGGTGGCTACCGGCGCTCATTACACAGTTCGAGCGGGCAATCTCAAGCTGCCTATCTTGATACGCACACAAAAGGGTCAAGCCTGGGCGGAGGTCACCGTCACTGTGAGCCGTCGTATGGTGGTGCATGTGGAGTAGGGTGATGCCCCCTACTCCACACGCACCCGATCTGTGCCGGTGCGCCCGAAGGTCTCGGGCGAGTACATCTCCTCGGCTTTGGCGGGCGGGACGACAAACTGGCCCGGCGTGGTCGCACGGCAGAGGTAGACATACTCGTAAGCGCCTTCCCATAGGGTCGGGGTGAACGCTTCCGCGCGCTCGTCACGCAGGTTCTCATGCTCCCACCAGTGGCCCCACCACCAGCTTCGGTAGCTGTAGAGGCCGCCGCCGCCGTAGCCGTTATCGCCGCCGTTCTGGGGGTTGATGTCCCGTGAAACGTCCTCCGTTCCCTGGAGTTCGGAGTTCAGAGACTCAAACCCCGCAGGCAGTGGGTCGGTGAGCGCGACATGATAGCGGCGCGTGGTCGCGACCATCGAGAGCCGAACGCGCACCTTCGCCCCGGCCTTGACGATCCAGGCGCCGTCAGGCCCACGGCGCACGTCTGAAGGCTTATCTACCGCCTCATAAACGCGCTTGACGGTGAAGCCGTAGTCGGCGGGCTTCAGCGCCAGATTTCGGGGGGCGTAGCGCATCCCGACCCGGTAATACAGCCGCCCTGCTCCGGTTTTCCCAATGGTCAGTTTCTGGACTCCCGGTGTCTGCGCCAGGTAGCGCATGGGGATCTGGGTCTCGATTCGTTTGGTGCTACGGCCCTGGAACGGCCCTTCGCCCGCGAATTTCTCGCCGAGCCAGAGCCGGGCCACGAAGTCCGGTGTCACCCCCTCATAGGTGCGGAAATAGCGATCCAGCGCCAGAAGCACAAAGGCGTTCTCCTGGGTCCCTGACCAGTGACCGCGCTTTCGCCCGTCGAGCAGGCCACGCACGAGTTTGGGGATCAGATCGCTCTTGGGCTGGTCCGCGATCAGGGCGTCCAGCACGATGGCATCGGCGCGCCGGTCGGAGCTAAGGACCAGATAGCTGTTGTCCCGGTACGAGAAGGTGAAGTGGGCCGCGCCCGCCGTCTCCGTGACCTTGTTATTGATCCAGGTGCGGGCCGGGGCCATCCCCGGATCGCCGGGCAGGATGCTGAGAAGCCAGCCCACCGTCTCCGGGCCAAGATTGTCCAGCGTATCCTCGCCCAGCAGCGCTCTGGACCGCGCGGCGTCCTTGTCACCCGCCAGGTTGCGGACATACAGGGCGTACGCCGTAATCATGCGGCGCGTCTGCTTGTCGTAGTCGTTGTCGAATTTAGTCTCGATGGCTTTGAGATACCGCATCGAGCGCTGGTACATCGTGTCGGGAACGGTGAATCCCTTCTGCTTCGCGCGCACCAGCGCGTGAGCGACATGGACACCCAGATACGGATATGGCTTGGTGTAGCGGGTCCAGAACCCGAACCCGCCATCGTCGTTCTGCATCTCGGCGAGTCGGGCCAGGTCGCGGTCCACTGCGGAGCGCAGGGCCTCCGGCTTGGGAAGCTCGGCGGTCTTGAAGGCGGACAGTACGTCCTTCAGGGCCGCTGTCGCCAGGACACGCGAGCTGATCTGCTCGGCGCACCCATACGGATAGTTCGCCAGGTAGATCATCGCATCGGTGAGTTCCTGCAGTGCCGTGGACGACGTGGTCACCTCCAATCCCCCGAACTGCGTCACCACCTCGCCCGGTGTCTGCACCGGCTGGGCGACCGCGCCGCTGTCCAGCACGCCGTAGGTCGCAAACGCCTCGGTCGTTGCCGGAGTCCAGACCGGCAGCGAGAGTTCGGCGGCATCCGCCCGCTCCCCGGCAGTGGCGGCGACCTGGAACCGCGCGGTTCCCGGCATCACGGCCTCGGCGGGGAAGCGCACCTCGATACGGTCGTTCGCCCCAACTGTCAGCCGACGTCCCCGGCCCTTGGTGAAAGCGAGGTTCGTGCCGCGCACCGCGACATCCACGGTCATCGGTGCATCCGTCTGATTCTGTAGAACGATGGGAAGCTCGAACGCGTCCCCGAAGTTCAGAAACCGGGGCGCGGAAGGCCGGGCCATGAGCGGGAGCCGCGCAGTAAGCGCGCCTTCCCCGTGCCCGATCTGCTTTTCGCCCGCGACCGCCACCGCGACGATCCGGTAGCGGGTGAGGTTGTCGGGGAGGGTGATGGGCACCCGCGCGGTTCCGTCGGCGTCGGTCTTCACCGACGGCGCGAAGGCGGCGAGCGCCTCGAAGTTGGTGCGCAGCGCAATCGGGGTGCCCGGTGCCTGCGCGAGTTCGAGATCCTTCGCATTGGCGAGGTCGTACATGAACCGACTGCCCGCCTCCTTCGCCCCTCCCGGAGCCGGGGCGGCCGCCATAGGTGGGGGCATCGCGCCGTCAGCGCCTCCAAAATTGCCAGCCCTGCTCCGGAGCATGGTCTCAGAGCGCACAGCGCCGCTGGGCACTTTCGCCGGATCTTCCAGAACGACAAACTGGCGCAGGTGCTTCGTCTGAACGCTGGTATCCCGGCCGGGATAGAACATCCCGAGCGGATCGCCCAGTTTCCAGCCTGCCAGCGCGAGCACGGATTCATCCACTACCACCACGGCGGCATCGGCGTTTGCCACCGGCTTACCGCTCGCGTCCTTGACGTTCACCGTCACGATGGTTTTGCCACCTGGCTCCAGGGCGGGTGCGGTGGGCGCGGCGGTGACGGTTAGTCGGCGCGCGGTCGGTGGCACGGAAAGGTCCAGGTGCCCGCTTGCAAATGCGGCGCGCGGCGGGACCGCTTTCAGCGCCTTTCCATCGTCGCCAGTTCGGGGGGCTGTCCCAACCAGTTCCACCTGCACCCCAACCCCGGGCAGGAACATCTCCGCGATCGGAACGCGCAGCGTGTGGGTCGTGCCCTTCATCGTGAATCGTTCGATGCGGACGATTCCATCGTGGACCACCGACATCAGCCCCTCGGCGTTCGCGAACGGCGACTGTACCAGAATAGTCGCGGTTTCGCCCGCCTGGTAGGTTTTCTGACCGGGGATCAGGGTCACGGCCTCCGCGCCCAGCGTCCGCTGCTTATTCCGGGGGCCGTCCCCCCCCGACACCCAAAGGGTCAGTTCGGACTCGTTCGCCCGCTCGCGCCCATCCAGAACCGTGGCTCTGATAGTCCATTGTCCCCCTTCTTTGGGCGTAAACTCGGTTTCAATAGCCTCGGCGCCGGAGCGGGTCGTCCACTCCTGAACGTCCGTCTCCGTCTCGCTCCAGCGGCCCTTCTTGTAGCCCCACACTTTCCGGACCGCGCGGAACCGGATCTCCCGGCCCGTGTCCGTTTTGCCGTCAATGTCGCAGACAATGGCCTCGATCGCGAGTGTTTTCCCCTTTTCAATGAACAGGTTTTTGCTTTTCAGCCCGACATAGCGTTCGGAAGGGTGGACGATGAGCGAAGCGGTAGCAGCCTGTGTCTGACGGTTGACGTCCTGCAGCACGGCCTGGGCGCGTAGCGCGTAGGGCTGGGCGGGACGCACCGCGTCGAAGTCCAGATGCAGGTAGTGCACCCCATCGCCGCCCGTTCGTCCGGTCAGCGTTTGTGGCGGCACATACCCGCTTCCGTTTCCGTAACCGCCCCCTCTACGGTAGATGCGTCCATTGAAACCACTGTCGTCATCGTAGTCGCGCCCGCCGCTGAACCACCATGGGGTCCACTTGCCGAACGTGAACCCCTCGCGGCCCGGCGGCGTGTAGGTCGTCGCGCTGGCGGAAGCGGTCCAGGTGACCGGTGTGTTGGGCAGCCCGCCGCCCGCATAGTATTTCGCCGATACAGAAACGTCGGCTCCTTTCGGGTCGGCGACCACAAACGGACCGGCGCTCTCGTTTTTCGCTGACACCTCGAATTCGGGGCGGCGGAACTCCTGGACATTCAGAAAGTGTGCAAACCCCGTGTTCTCTCCTTTGATCGTAAGCTGCGCCTGCCCTAGATTCATCGTTTTGGGCAGATCCAGTGAGAGGTCGAAGCCCGCCCAGGCATTGACCGGGGCCGTCCCCTTTCGCACCTCATTGCCGCTCACATCGCTGAGGGTCCACGAAACGCTTTTCAGTCCGGTCGGCAGAACGAGATCACCGGCCTTGCCCGCCTTTTGCGTCCGCACCCAGCCCTTGATCCTGGCAGTCTCGCCAGGTCGGTACAGTCCCCGGTCATCGAAAACAAACCAGCGCAGAGAATCGCCCCGCTTGATCCGGATCCAGGCGTCGTCGTTGTACTCCCACTGATTCGACGGCAGGAACGCGCGATCGTCGCCGCGCCGCACGATCAGCCGCTTGCCGGGCGTGGTGGGGAGGGCGACCCGCGCCAGGCCGTCAGGGGCCGTTTTGGCCGTCTGTTCCCCGCCCACCAGTTCCACCGAAGCTCCCCCGACCGGCTTGCCGGTCGCGAGGTCCGTTACCCAGGCGTACAGATCGGTAAAATCGGTCTGAGCCATCAGCCCAAGCGTTGTCGCCTGGAACCAGGCCGCGCCCTGATCCGGCTCCTCATTCTTGCGGCGGAGGGTGGACTCCCACAGGGCCACCACGTTGCCGCGATTGTCCGGGAGGGCCGACGCCAGCGGAACACTGGTTTCCCCCCAGATATCCGGTTCCGTTCTCAGGGTGACGGTCCGTGTGGTGACCAGACGCCCCGGGGGCGTCCCCCGGTCGCGGCGTCCCCGATTCTGGTAGGTGAGCCAGGCGGGCCAGTCGCTCTCGGTCACCGCATACAGCTTCACGATCACCGACGGCGTATTGACGCTCTGGAACACCACACGGGCCGGAGCGGACGGGTCACAGACAATAAAATTCTGCGGCGGGCCGGAAAGCTGCGGGGTCGCGGGACCGACCTTGAAGGACCGGGTCAGCGGCTTGCCGAGCGTCTGCGCGAACGTGTCTTTCAGAGTCGCCGGGACCGTCACCGTGTAAGTCGTGCGGCCTTTGGTCAGACCATAGATACTCAGAAAGCTGCCGCTCACCGTGATCTGCGCGCCGGGAACAGCGGGGGTAATCTTTACATCCGCCGGATCGAAGACGTCCTCGTCCAGGGGGTTATTGAACCGCAGACTCCATCCGCTACCCGGTGGGCTGCCGTCACCGCCGCTCGCGCGGACAAGCCGGAGCGGGCCGTACGTCTGGAACGAAGTGGTCTGCGGGGCGTCCGTTTTGCGCGGCCCCTCTCGCGAAGGGGTTCCCGGCCCGATCTTCACGGTGACCGCTGTATCGGTCGGGAGCGGAAGGGCGGGTTTCAGCGCGACGATTCGCTCTTTGGGGATCTCGCGCCGCCACCGAAGTTCCTTCACCGCCGCCGCCAATTCCGCATCAGTCGCGCGGCGTACCCCCACGGTCTTACCCCCAGCCTGGAGCGTGATGGTCTTCAAAACAGCGTCTGGGTCCACCGCCTGGTCGAAGGCCAGCCAGACCAGCGGCGTACGGCCCTGCGGCTCGCTTTCGGCGGGCAGATGGTCCACCAAACGGACCACGGGAGTCTGGAAGGTGACTGTCCGTGCGCCCGCGAGCGCCCCGCCGGTCGCGGACTTCGTGCCTGCCGGGACGGTCAGTCGGTAGGTCGTCGCCATAGGCAGACGCTTGCCGCTGCCGGCATCGAAGATTAGTGTCTGGGTTCCAAGCCAGCGCCACGCGCCGGGGACCTCCGGCGACAGTTGGACCGGCACGGTTTTCGCCGCCTCTTCCTGACTGGTGACCGCGATCATCGGCTGCGAGAACGTCACCGACACCCGGTCTGCGAGGGGGACATCCCCCTCCGGTTGGACCCGGCGTACGGTCAGCGGCCCGGTTTCGACCGTGGGCGGTTTTCCCTCGGAGGAGGTCGGAGGGAAGGCGGTCTGGATCGTCTGCCCCGCCCGGGGCGGCGGCAGCGAGCCTTCCCGCAGAGCGAAGTCTTGAACATCATCCGGGGTCTGCGCCACCGTTTTTAGCCGGGCGAGCACCCGGTCCGCATCGGCATCGGTGAGCGGTGTCGTCTCGCCCAGTGGGATCGTCTCAGCCTCGCCACCGAGCGGGGGTTTTCCGGGAGAGAGCCGGAACTGCAGCCCGTCCCGGTCGTCGTCCGCCGCCTGCCCCGCCACTGCCATCGTATTTACCGCATTTACCGCTGTTATCCGCGCCACGTTTGTCGTTCCCGGCTCCTTCGTTGCCCCGCCGCGGAACAGGCGTATCGCCCCTCCCGCTACCGCCGTTGTCAGCACTATCGCTGCCCCGGTCGCAGCCCAGCGTCCTCTTGGTGTCATCGTCGTCATCTGGTCCTGTAGTTTCGGCCCGCGTTTGTTCGTTGCGGAAGCGCGGAAGGCGATTCCCGAAGCGTTAGTGCCTCTCACGCCTGGTTTGCTTCACCGAAGGTGCCGATAGAGTACCTTCTTTGTTCCTGAAACCCGTCAAAAGGTTCATAGGCTATCTCCGACAGGGGAAGAACAGGGTATCTTTTCAAGAGTGGCGCCCTGCCAGTAGGGGGTTTTTCGATGGTAGATTTGGAGGAACTGGGTGATGACTCGCAGATTTCGCAGCAGCCCCAGCGCCTGTGCGGCGAGTTTCAGGGATACCGCGGGGACGCACCCTATTCGGACGTGCTTCTGCCCTGGATCCCGAGATTACAGCGGGTGCTCGCCGCGCTGCAGCCCTATCGCGCCCTGAACACGCAGGGTCATCCGTACCCGGTCACCAGTGAGGCGCTGTGCTGCTGGTATGCACTGAGCCGCTTCAACGAGTTGGTATTGAAGGGCTTTGAATCCAGCCCGGACTTTTACCAGGGGATTCCACAGCGCGAGACCTGGCGCGGTTCTGTTGTCGCGCTCGATGAGTACGTAGTCTTCTTCGAGGCGCTGGGGTTCGCAGCGTTTCTGACAGAGGGAGGGCTGGCACCCGAACCCTTTCAGCCCTTCTTTCACGAAATCGTGGAGGTGGTGGAAGACCCCCTCTGGTCCGGCGAGCCAGTGACGGAACACGCCTACTGGCCCGGCCTGATGTTCGGGCAGATGCTGTTTTCGCGGGCGGGTGTGCGGGTCCGCTGCCGCCCCGGCGACCTGAACAAGACGGTCGCGGAAACGTCGCGGCTCCACTTCACCTACTGGCGACTGCGGCGCGTGACCGAAGACCTGTCGCATGGCTGGGGGCATAACTCGCAGTGGAGCACCCACTTCCGGCGCGACTACGACACCGGCGACGCCTTCCACTTCAACGTGGACGGCAGACACCCTTTGGGCGATGAGGGCGCCTACCGCGCCTCGTTCACACCCGGCGACTGGAAGCGGGAGGAGCGCTACCCAGACGGCCTCACTATGCAGGAGCGAATCGAACTGCTGATCCACCGGAGTTTTGTCCGCTCCGTGAAAAGCGACGGAGAGGGCCTGCCGTATGACCACCGCTACTCCCCGCTCAAGCCAGAGAAAGCCAACAGGGCAGGCTAAAGGGGGGCGGCTTATAATAAGCGCATGAACCCCTACGAGGAGCGACAGACAGAGCGCGACACAATGGTGCAGGACCAGATCGCCGGGCGCGGGGTCCGCGATACCCACGTTTTAGCGGCGATGCGCCGGATACCCCGCCACGCCTTTATCCCGCCCCATACCGATGCCGCCAGCCGCGCCTATGCCGATGGCGCGCAGCCCATTGGAGAGGGACAGACGATCTCGCAGCCCTATATCGTCGCGCTGATGACCGAAAGCCTGGCGCTGACGGGAACTGAGACCGTTCTGGAGATCGGGGCGGGGTCCGGCTATCAGACCGCCCTGCTTGCCGCTCTTGCCGCCCGCGTTATCGCCATCGAGCGTCACGCGCCGCTCGCCGAGCGGGCGGGGCGGGCACTGGGAACGCTGGGGCTGTCCGCGAATGTGCGGCTGCTGGTCGGCGACGGGTCGCGGGGCTGGGCCGCGGATGCCCCCTACGATGC
>JACMJB010000015.1 GCA_014380815.1 Armatimonadota bacterium | reverse complement strand
GATTTCGGCAAGAATCGCGCCATCCGGGTGCGACGAGAACGCTTTGCCCTGAACCCCGCGGGCCGCCGCCTCGGAGGAATCCGTCATGATAGCCAGGGTCGTCACCAGCACGCCGCCATCACGGAGGGTCTGCCAGGACCGTGCCTGCGTGTCGCCGCCAATCGTGTCCAGGACCGCATCGACGTCCTTTGCTACGTCCTCGAAATTCTGCGATTTGTAATCCACCACGAGATCCGCGCCAAGGCTGAGTACATAGGCAGCATCAGCGGCGCTCGCCGTCGCGATCACCCGCGCCCCTTTGGCTTTAGCGAACTGCACAGCAAACCCGCCGACCGACCCGCCGCCGCCGTGGATCAGGATCGTCTGACCGGCTGCCAAATTTGCCTGCTCGAAAAGCGCCTCCCAAGCGGTCGTCGCTGCAAGCGGGACAGCGGCGGCTGTCGTGAAGTCTATCATTGTGGGCTTCGGGCAAAGGGCGGCTGCGGACACGACGACATATTCCGCATATGCTCCGTCGCGCCGGAGGTCCGCAACCGCGAAGACCGCATCGCCGACCGCGAACCCCGATACACCGGTTCCCAGCGCTTCCACGGTTCCCGCCACATCCCAGCCGAGGATCAGCGGCAGCGTATGGGGTACCATCTCCTCGAACCCCCCGGCGCCAATCATCAGATCAATCGGGTTAATGCCCGCCGCCATGACCTTTATCAGAACTTCGCCCGCTTCCGGCTCCGGTCGGGGAGCCTCTTCATAGATCAAACCCTCCGGGCCGCCAAACTCGTGGATTCGTACCGCTTTCATGGTTGTCATTCTGTTTTTTCTTTCAGGCTGGTCCGTCGGACACCACGCGGCTCACTGTCGGAGAACTTCGTCTTCGAGAGCGAAGCCGCGAAGCGCTTTATTGACTGGTTTAGTTCGATGACTTTAGCGTGTTTGTTGCGTTGACTGCTTTCGCCGCGGCGGCGATGAATTCGGCTACCCTCCGTGGCTGTGACATAAAGACTGCGTGGCTGCCAGCCACTTCAACCACGGTCGATCCAGCGCGCTTTGACATAAAACGCTGCGCGGGCGGCGGAATCATCCTGTCTTCGGTGGTCACGAGATACCAGTTCGGCTTGGTTCTCCACGCTGGCTCGCGGATCGTCCCGTCCAGTGCCTCAACACCCCACGGGACCTGAGAATCCGCCATAAACAAAGCCTTTTCTTCCTCCACATCGCCTGCAAACGACGCACGAAACTTGGATCTATCCAAAAGCAGATAGCCGTCCTGAGGTGGCAGGATGGGCGGCACCGGCGCGCCCGGGGGCGGATTTTTGATGAGCGTGGACACGGATTCGCCCCTGTCCGGGGCAAAGGCGGCGATATAGACAAGCCCCGCGACCCTCGGATCGTTTCCCGCTTCGGTAATTACCACGCCCCCGTAGGAGTGACCGACGAGCAGTACCGGCCCCCTCAGCGCGCTTATAACGCGCTTCGTTGCGGCGACATCTTGGGGAAGCGTTGTGGTCGGATTTTGAACGATGGCGACATTGTAGCCATCCTTCTTCAGCAGTCTATAGACACTTTCCCAGCCGGAACCGTCCACAAATCCGCCGTGGACCAGGACTATATTTTTTACTGGCTCTTGAGTCATGATGCTTTTCCTTTGTTCCTTCGTTCTTGCTAAGTGACCACGCTGGCTGCGGCGACTAGCGCTCTTGTTCCGCCTCGCCGCGAACAATAATTCTGCTTCACAGGGGCCTTTCTCATCCACCTGAGGATCTGCTTTTGTCTACTTTCGGAATTGTAGGCGGACACTCTTTCAAGTCTCTTTCAAAGGAAAAGTATTTTCGCGGGAATTTTGCCACGTATATTGAGGGGTTCAGGAGCAACGTTATTGGGAATGCTTTCTCGTGGCTTATAGCTGTGCCAGCAACGCCCATCGCGCCTGGACAGCCTGACAGGGTCTATCCGAACTGCTCGGGGTCGGGGTGCGCTTCTACACCAGACGCACCAAGGTGCACTCTAATGATTAGGGCGGATAGCGGCAGGGAGCCACCTGCGGACGGGTGGGAGGCAGACCTTTTCGGACTTCCTCGCGTCCGCTACGGAGGTGGGACCATAGACCACTTCCCCACGCGACAGGCAGCACTTCTGCTTGCGTACCTGATTACGAACCCGCACCGCCACACGCGCGATGAGCTGGCATACCTTCTCTGGCCTGATGCCGAGACCGGACGCCCACGACTTTCACTGACACTCTGGCGGCTCCGGCAAGCGCTGCGTGAGATATGTCCCGACCCCGATGTTTTCGTCGTTGCCGACCGGGACACCATCGGGATCGATTCCACCCGGGTCACGTCCGATGTCGCGTCGTTTCGGCAATGGGTGCAGCGTGCCGCGAAGCCGGATGATACTGCTGCACGCAGGGAAGCGCTGGAGGAGGCAGTCAAAGTTTACGGTGATGCTGGCGAGTTCCTCTCAGGCTATTACGACGTCTGGGTGCTTG
>JACMJB010000014.1 GCA_014380815.1 Armatimonadota bacterium | reverse complement strand
TCAGTCGCGATCTGCCCTGATCCAGGCTGCAGGCGCGGCGCGAGCAGGCGGATCACCTGCGGGCGCAGTGTCCTCGCGACGTGGATCGCGTTTCCAAGGGCGGGTTCGTGCCGCGCCCGAAAGGCATTCTCATCCGTGCCCGGTTCGAGTGGGGTGTGCCCAACGGAGGTCGAGAAGCAGTGGACCTGAAGTCCGGATTCCTCGAGCAGCGCGGCGGCGCACGCTGCCTCTTCCTCATTCAACTGCTCGATGGTTTTGCCCCAGAGGCCATCTTTGAGATCCAGGTATCGAATGCCGATCCCCTTCTGGCGTTCGAGAGCGAGCGGGAAATCCCCACCGAGAATGCTGCTGAGCAGGGTCAGTTGGACCGGAGCGATGGGGGCGGTCATAGGTTCACTCGCCCTCGGTTTCGCGATCCGCCGACGAAAATGCGATGACCATTTGGGCGTCGGAGTCACCCAGCGCGCGGGCGTTGTGGTAGATCCCGGTGGGAATGGAGATACTATCACCGGGTTCCATCAGGAAACGCTCTTCCCCTAATGAGTGCTCCAAACGCCCGGAAACCAGGTGCAGTATCTCATCGCAGTTGGGGTGCCGGTGGCGCGGATTGGCTGCGCCTGCGTTGATGGTCACACGACCGAAGGTCATCGTGCTCGAATTGCCGAGACTGCGCGAAACGAGCCAGACGATCCGTCCCCAGGGTAGATCCAGAACCTCGCCGTCGGCGGGCTTTTTCGGTGCGTTGGACATGGGCAGTCAGTGGTTCCTTGTCGGATTGTCGGAGTACATTCAGGCGAAAGAGGGCATCTCGACGGGTTCGCCCCCCGCAGCGCAGACTCGTGCGCACAGATGCTAGCCGCCGTGCATTATGGACGGGTGCGCATCGTGCGCATTGCACGCATCCAGAGCGGTTGCTCTCGTAAGATGGACAATCGCCTCCTCCCGCCTCCAGGTTCGAATGGCCGTCCCAGTGCCCTAGCTGCCTGAATGATAGACCGATCCAGGACAGGGTGTCAACTGCCGGGCACGCTCGGGGTCCCAGCCATTTATGGCCAGGACCCCTGAGACGCACTCGGACTAGGCATTCCCCATCTCAGGCATAAGGCCCGACCTTTGCAGCCTTATAGATCAGGTTCAGCAGGTTGACAGCGCGCCGTGCCTCGGTCGCGGACACCAGCGGTTCACGGTTTTCGCGGACGGCAAGAACAAAGTCCCGGATGTTGGACAGGTGCCCTTCGGTGCCCACCGCGCCCGGGTCCTTCGACTTTTCTGTTGTATCCACGCCTTCCGCGCCCTCGGCGGCGGTGTCGCTGTCGGCAGCGGCGCTCTCCGGCTCGAAGGGGTCAGTGGTCTTGAAGTGGGCCAGATGATCGCCCACCAACATTCCGGACCCGCGCGTCCCCGCGATGTCCACACGCTCCGGGAAACCGTCGTAGGAGAGCGTCGTCATGGTCAGCGTCCCCAACGCGCCGCTCGCATAGCGCACGGTCGCCACGCCCAGCGTCTCACCTTCGATGCCCCGGTGGAAGCCCGGCCTCAGAGTCGCCGAAATCACCTCGACCACTTCGCCCGCCAGCCACTGCACCTTGTCGAGGCTGTGGATACCCTGGTTCGAGAAGACTCCAGCATCCAGTTCCCAGGTGCCACGCCACGAACCGGTATCGTAATATTTCTGGCTTCGATACCACTTCGTCTCGGCGCATGCCAGAACGATCTCCCCAAACGCCCCGGAGTCTACGGCGCGCTTGAGCTTCTGGGCGTCCTGGGTGAACCGCTCCTGGAAGATACCGCCATAGACGACCCCCGCCGCCCGCGTCGCGGCAATCGCCTCGTCCACCGCATCAATCCAGACATCCAGCGGCTTCTCCGACAGAACATGCTTCCCGGCTTTGGCAGCCTGGACCGCCATGCGCCCGTGCAGACCCGACGGCGTACACAGCGTGACGGCGTCCACATCGCTCCGGTCCAGAAGCTCCTCCAGCGAACCACAGGCCACGCCGCCGTACTTCGCGGTGAACTTTTCCGCCCGCCCCTTGTCCCCGTCGGCAGCGGCGATCAGGGTCGCCAGCCCCTCGTCCTGCAGGCGCTGCAGCGCCGCGCCGTGGGTGCCCGAAATCACCCCGCAACCGACGATCCCAAAACGTAATGGTTCCATGGTTCAAATTCCTTCCTAATTTCCGACACGGACGATGGCGCGGTCGAAGACCGCGTCCAGCGATGCGGACACCCGTGACAGGACCCTGTCTTCGTCCCTGGTCGGGGAAAGCGCACGGATAGCGTCCGCCATCGGTTCACAAGTAACGGGGCCATCGTAGCCGATCGCCTTCAAAGACGCAAGGAACCCGGCGAGGTCAATCACCCCAGTAGCGCCGGGAAGTCCGGAGCGGCAGGAAGGCTCGAACTGGTATCTACGCTGCTGAAGCCGTGACGTGCGGCAAGTGCGACAGCGCGAGGCAGATCGGCGGAAACACACAGCAGATCGGTCATCAGGCTCTTATACATCCGCGGCGTCCTCAGGCGTTCGCCCGCGCCACAGGGCAAGATCATCCCGGTCCACCTGCAGCGCCGCGCCCCGTGCCTGCAGGAACTCGACGACCTGACTTCAGTAGTCAGCGCCTCTTGCTTGATAAATTTGCCGTGGTCATTCCGGCGGGGGCGGGGCGGTGGAACCTCGTTCGATCAGCCGTGCCGGGAGGAGAATCCCCTCTAAGGGGAGCTTGAGGTCGGCATCGGTTCGCTCGGCAAGCTCGATCACCTGCAATGCGGCGGTGCGGCCCATCTCCTGAAAGGACTGGTCCACGGTGGTCAGCGGCGGGTCCACGAACTCCGCGAGGTTGGCGTTCGAATAGCCGGTGACTGAAAGGTCGCTCGGAAGCCGCAGCCCCCGGGCGCGGGCGATCCGCAGAACGACCATGGCGACCGCGTCCGCCGTGCAGACCACTGCCGTGGGGAGATGATCGCCGCTCTCCTCGAACAGCGCGCGCACCTCCGCCTCAATGATCGCCTGGTCGCTCCACGAGGACAGCCGGACCCAGTGCGCAGGGACTTCCAGGCCCGCGGCCGCGAGGGCATCGCGGAAGCTCTTCTCCCGCCATTTGGACAACGGGCCGGGCCGTCCCCCGATCAGCGCGATTCGCCGGTGCCCCAGCCCCAGCAGGTGCACGACGACCTCCCCGATCCCCTTCGCGTCGTCCGACCCGACCCGAACGCCCCAGTTTAGCGGCGGAACGTTATCAACCAGGGCGACGGGGATCTGGTTCTCCTGAAAGACGACATTGAGACGCTGGTGCGCCTCCTCGCCCAAGCCGACGACGATCGCGCCCGCCAGCCGCCACTCCAGGCAGCGCGCGATGGTGGCCTCATCAACGCCGCCGTAGGAGAGATGAACGACTTTGAGCAGATAGTTGTTCTGGCTAGCCGCCTCCATGGCGCCAGTCAGCATCCGGACGATGTTCTCGCCGGAGTGCGGCGCGGTCAGAACTCCGATGATTCGGCTTTTTCCAGTGACCATGGCGCGTGCGAGCTGGTTCCGCTGATAACCCAGGTCGCGGGCGGCCCCCAGCACGCGATCCCGGGTCTGCCGGGAAATCTTCAGCCGGTCGGCGCGGCCCCCAAGGACAAACGAGACCGTTGCCTGCGAAACCCCCGCCCGTGCGGCAACCTCATTCATCGTTACCATCGCACACTCCCTGGACGCTAATACTCGAGTTAAAGGCGTTAGTTATACGCTTTAGCGCTGTTATGCTGATTATACAGAGATTTTTTATGATCGCAGGAAGATCGGTAAAAACCGCAAGCAGGATGCGGGATGGGAGACGGGAGGTGTCCTCAACTACACAGCGCTTGAACGAGAGGGCGGATCTGTGTTATCATCATCAACAAGATAACCTAACGATAAATCAGTACCCGATCCCGCGCCTTCTTGGGCCGGGAGCCTCACGCAGGATAAGCCCACCCCGGTTCGGACAGGGCGTATCACCGGCACGGAAGCCTCCCAGAGTGGTGCCGTGCCCAAATTAAAAAGGGAAACCAACGATGAAGTCCCCCTGTGAATCTTTCCTGGTCGCGTCTGCGGCGCTGCTCCTTCTTGGCCTTGCATGCCCTTCGGAAAGCCGTGCCAAGGCACCCTCGAGCGCGCCGCCGTCGCGCGCGGCAGCAGCGGGTGTCGTGCGGATCAACCCCAGAGCGGTCCTCCGAGGCGTCTTTTGGTTCGGGCTGGTCTGCGCGCTGTTTTCGGCCTCGGTTGCCTTCGCGCAGCGCACGGACTTTCCGTCCACCGAGATGCCGCCGGTGATCCTGCGCGACACGCGGCCGGAGGAGTGGCCCGACCTGCGCAGCCGCATCCAGACCCGCCTTCGGCTGTACCTGGGCGAACGTCCGGCTACCGCCCAGACTGCAGAGCTGAAATTCGAGGAGACCGGTCGCGATCAGGTTTCGGGCCTCACCCGCATCCACTACCGGTATCACGTCATGGACGACGCCTGGACGGAGGGCGCCCTGATCCTGCCACCCGATCTCAAGGCAGGGGAGCGACGCTCGGTGATGCTGATCATCCACGGCACCCACGATCTCGGCAAGGCCACCGCGATGGACGAGAAGAACGCGCCGCGCCGCGCTTACGCCATCGAACTGGCGCGTCGCGGGTATGTCACCTTCGCCCCGGACCTTTTCGGCTACGGTAAACCCGTTGATTCCACGAACCGGCAGGGATACCTGGAGAAGTTCGACGAGCAGTACCCAAAATGGTCCCAGGCGGATCGGATCGTGTTTGGACTCCAGAAGGCGCTCGACCTGCTGGACCGCCTCCCGATGGTGCGCGCCGGGGAGTACGGCGCGATGGGCAACTCACTGGGCGGCGGCAGCACGCTGCGCCTGATGGCCACCGACACCCGGATCAAGGTCGGGGTGGCCTCGACCGGCGTCAGCCCGCAATCCACCAACATCTACCGGCTGGTCGGCAAGCAGAAAGGGGCGCGCGCCGACTTCGACGCCATCGTGAAGAAGACCGGCCGCGTGCCGTATGAGATCACGGATATGCTGGCGCTGTGCGCTCCCCGGTCCCTTCTGGTAATCGAGCCGTTCAACGACCCGTACAACCCCGACGTCGGCGCGACCTTTTCCGCCGTCCGCAACGCCTGGATGGTTTGGAACCTTCTGGATGCCCCCACACGCGCCTCGATGCTGGTGCACGGCGACGGACATGACACCGTGGACGAGGTGCGAAACAGCGCGTACGGCTGGATCGAGCGCTGGCTGCCCGCCCGCACCACGGTCATGGAGGCCACGCGATGACCGCCGCTGCCGCCGCGCACCGCGCCGACCCGCGCACCGTGGCGGAACTCCAGCAGGCGAATTTGCGCGTTACCGCATTCCCCGAGACAAACCCCGACTATGCCAGAGACCGACCGGGCATCCCCGTCTGGTGGCAAAGCACGCTTGCGGAACGGGACGCCTTCCTCCTTTCCAGCGTCAAAAAAGGGGAGGTGATTCTCTATGGCGCCAGCGCCGGCGGGCGGCCCCTTCGCGCGGTTGCTTACGGCGAACCCCGCGAGGGTCGCGGTACCACCACTGCCAACGGCGCGATCAGCTACGGCGACATCCGCGCCTGGCTCGGGCCGGATTCGGGCAAGCGGGTTGGTCTGGTCTTCGGCGCGATCCACGGCGGCGAGTTCGAGGGGATCGTCTCCACAATGAACCTGCTTTCGGTGCTAGAGACCGGCGCGGACCTGGCTGGTCGCCCCCAGCCAGCCCTTGCCGCCGCCGCCGCCCGGCTCGACCGCCTGGTGGTGATCCCGGTCGCAGGTCCCGATGGCCGCGCCCGCATCCCGCTGCGCATGCTGCCGTTCAACGGCTCCTCCAACCTTCTTGCCGAGTATTTCAACACCGGTGCCTGGGCCGACGGCTCTCTGATCGGCTGGCCCGCCAACAAGGAGTTTATTCCGCTGGATTTCGCCCGCCTGCAGTTCGGCGGGGGCTACTTCAACGATGCGGGCGTGAACTGCCAGCACGATGATTTTCTGGGGCGGATGCAGCCCGAGACCCGCGCCCTGCTCGATCTGTGCGCCCGCGAACGTCCTGACCTGGCCCTCAACCTGCATACCGGAGCCGACGCCGCCAACTACTTCCTGGGAATGCACCACCCCATCACCGGTCGCAACGTCGAGGCTGCCTGGGAGGGGCTGTACCGCCAGGTGAACACCGCCCTGACCGTGGCGGGCCTTCGAAGCACCACCGATGTCGCAGTGGAAGCGGACCCGACCCAGGCCCCGCCCATCGTGCCGAACCTCGACACCGCCATCAACTTTCACACCGGAACGCTCAGCGTGCTGATCGAGTCGCCGTCACATAGCTGGGCGGGACGCCGCCGCGACGGCACCCCCGCTCCCACCGACCCGCTGCTCCTGCTCGATGCTCACCTGGTCTTGTTCCGTGCCGCGTTCGATTATCTCGCCGATACCGGCGGCCTCGCCACCTGGACAGGTGCCGCGAAGAAGAAAGCCCTATGAAGATCCGTCACAAGACGTTCGCCGTTATTTTCACCACCCTGTTCGCGTTTTGCGGTGGCGCGCTGGTCGTCCCGGGCCACGCTCAAGGAATTCCTGCCAAAGCAGGCGCGGGTTCGGCTCCGCCGATCCGGCTCCTCGACGCCGCTCTGGTTGCGAAGGACCCCGTCCGCCTGATGCCCGACGATATCGCCGCCGCGATGACGTTCCGGAACGATTCCGGATCGGACCCCGCCCCCACGGCCACCTGGTCCAAAGCCGCCAAAGCTGACGGGGCAGTGCCGGTACTGCGGGTCGAGAACTTCAATCGCCCCAAAAGCGCGGACCATGTAGAGGTGAAGTGGCCGATCCGGGTACCGATTAAGCGAGGGGATGTCCTGCTCGCTCGCTTCTTCGCCCGCGCCGAATACGCCCGGCAGGAGTCCGGCGAGGCGATGTTCCAGTTCGAGGTCCGTCAGTCGCTGCCGGGATTTGCCCGCCATGTTCTTCTGGCGCTTACCGCCGGTCCTGAGTGGGCGCTGATCGAGATCCCCTTTGTCGCCACGGCGGACGCGGACACCACGCAGGGCGAGATTCATCTGTCGTTCGGTACGATTCCCCAAGCGGTTCAGATCGCCTCGGTCGAAGTGCTGAACTTTGGGAACCGGGCGACGGTCGCCGAGCTTCCTCAGACCCGTTTCACCTACAAGGGACGCGAGGCGGGCGCGGCCTGGCGACAGGCCGCGCTGGCACGGATCGAGAAGATCCGCACCGCGCCGATGGAGGTCCGCGTCATTGATGCCATGGGTAAGCCAGTCCCCAATGCTCGTGTCGAAGTCCGCCTCGCCCGGCCCGCATTCCTTTTTGGCACCGAGGTGGACGCTCCTCTCCTTCTGGAGGACTCCCCCATCGCCAAGAGGTACCGGGATACCATTACTGCGTTGTTTGATACCGTCGTCATCGGTAACGGGATGAAATGGCCAAAATGGAGCGGCAGTGCCGCGAGCCGTGCCGAGGCGCTTCGAGCCGCTGACTGGATAGAGTCGCAGGACCTTCGCATGCGTGGTCACAACTTGGTCTGGCCCGGTGACAAATTTTCCCCCCGACGCGTTGCCGCGATGCCCGCTCCCAGGAGCGAGTTATCGCCCCTGATCAAAGAGCACATTCGCGACATCATGACGGCTACCAAGGGTCGCGTCGTCGGGTGGGACGTAATTAACGAGATGGCGCATGAGAAGGATTACTTCAAATACATGCCTGAGACCGAGGCCGCCGAATGGTTCAAGGTCGCGCGCGAAACAGACCCGCGCGCTAAACTCTTCATCAACGAGTATGGCATGCTGAACAGCCGCAACAGCCCCAATATGATCGCCGAGTATGTTGCCCTCGTTCAGCGGCTCCTCGCCGCCGGCGCTCCGATTGACGCCATGGGCATACAGGGACACGTTGGCCGCCAGATGCGCAGTCCCGAAGACGTGCTCACGGACCTCGATCTTCTTGCGGTTCCCGGCCTGGAACTGCAGATCACGGAGTTCGATATCAACACGCCCGACGAAGCACTTCAGGCCGATTATACGCGCGACTTTCTGATCGCTCTGTATAGCCACCCCTCCGTCACCGGTTTTACGAAGTGGGGGTTCTGGCAGGGGCGGCACTGGAAGCCGGATGCCGCTATGTTCCGCACGGATTGGTCCGAAAAACCCAGCGCGAAGGTCTGGCGCGACCTGGTTCGCGGCCAATGGCGCACCCACGTTGACACCAAGACTGACAGCAAAGGAAAGCTCAGTACCCGTGGTCATCTCGGGGATTACGAGTTCACCGTGACCGCCGGGGAAAAGATCGCTAAACAGATGCGTACCCTGCCGAGGAGCGGCAGCAGCATCACAATTCAGATTCCTTAGCGACAATACAGTGGGGCAGAACAACTGCCAAGGAAAAGTAATCATTGAAGATCGTTCTTCGTTCGATGACGGCGTTGACGGCGTGCCTGTCGGTGCTTACGGCCTGGGCGCAGCCGCTGTCCGCTCCAGTTCCGGTGCCGTCCTCTGATCCGGTCCGGCTGGTGGACCCGCTGGTCGGCACTTCGCCTTCCGGTGGCGCGCTGATGCCCGCCGCCTGCCTCCCCTATAGCCTGGTCAAGCTCAGCCCCGACACCACCCGACCCTCGACTGCGGGCTACAGCCCCGGTCAGCCGATCGTCGGGTTCAGCCATACCCACATCGGCGGGACCGGAGGGAATGCGTTCGGGGGACAGATTCTTGTGCGGCCCCAATCCGGCCCGCTGGATGTCACTCTGCCGCCCTCGCCCAAGTCCGGGGAGGCGGCGTCTCCCGGCTATTACACCGCCACGCTGAACCGTGACTCCGTAAAAGCGGAACTCACCGCCACGGAACGTTCCGGCGTCCATCGGTATACGTTTGCCCCGGGAGTGCCTGCCCGGCTTCTCCTGGATGTTTCGGCGACCCTGAACAATCGCTCCGCCAGCGGCCCTCCTTCCAGCGTCTGCACCAGCTCCGAAGCACGCTTTGTCTCGGACCGTGAGATCGAGGGCAAAGCCAGCTTTGTCGGCGGCTACAACAGGCTCACCTATACCGTGTACTTCGCCGCCACTCTCGACTGGACACCTACCCGCCGCGGGGCCTGGCTCGACGCGGTCGCCAGGCCGGATGCAGCCGAGGCCAAGGGGGCCAGAGGGCAGCGCGCGGGTCTGTACGCCGAGTTCGCGCCCGGCGCCGATGCGGCGTCCGGCACCGCCCTCGGACTGCGCGTCGGTATCTCCTACTCCAGCCTCGCGAACGCGCGTCGTCACCGTGCGGCCAGTGACGGCCTGACCTTCGACCAGGTGAAGGTCCGCGCGGAGAACCGCTGGCGGGCGCATCTGAACGCCATCCAGATCACTGGCGGCACTGATCCGCAGCGGCGTCAGTTTTACACCGCGCTATACCAGAGCGCACTCGCCCCCGTGGACCTGTCTGGCGACAACGACGCCTGGTCGGCGGCGGAGCCGAGCTATTGGGACATCTACTGCATCTGGGACACATTTCGCAGCGCCAGTCCGCTTTTGACCCTGATCCATCAGGACCGACAGGAGGCCGTCCTTCGCTCTCTGCTCGAAGTCTACAAGCAGAAGGGATGGCTTCCCGATGCCTGGTCCTACAATCAGTACGCCTTCTCCCTGCAGGGGGGGACCAACGCCGATGTCCTATTCGCCGACGCCCTGGCCAAGGGGCTTGGCGGCTTCGACCGTGCGCTAGCGTATGAGGCGGTAGCGAAAAACGCGACCGTGCCCGCCACCTCCAAGACCTTCGCCTCCTACGGGCGCTTCGCCCCCTATTTCACCCTGGGCTATGTCCCCGCGCGAGCCGCGCAGGGGAAGACCGCCGATGGACGCCCCAACGAGTACACCCACGCTGTTTCCGCTACCCTGGAATATGCGTACAACGACTTCGCGGTCGCCACCGTCGCCGACGCAGTGGGCCGAAAGGCTGACGCCACGCGATTCCGCAAGCGCTCGCAGAACGTGTTCACCCTTTTCAACCCAGAAACCGGGTTTTTCTGGGGGAAAGACGCTGCCGGGGCGTGGCTCCCGGACTTTGACCCCGCCCGCAACGATCCCGCCTGGCTGGCGATCTTTTACGAGGGAAATGCCTGGCACTACCGCTTCTCGGTCCCGCACGATGTCCAGGGGCTGATCAACCGCTATGGCGGAGCGACGGCGTTCCAGACCGCCCTCGATGCCTATTTCGACGGAAAGCACCATAATCAGGGCAACGAGCCTGGTTTTCTGACCCCATGGCTGAACAATTACGCGGGAAGGCCGGATAAAACCGCTGACCGGGTCCGGACGATCCTAGAGAAGGACTACAAACTCGCCCCGAACGGCTACGCGGGTGACGAAGACGTAGGGGCGATGTCTTCCTGGTACGTCTTCGGGGCGATGGGATTTTACCCGAACGCGGGCCAGGATGTGTATCTGCTGGGCGGTCCGATCTTTTCCCGCGTGCAGGTGCAGCTTACCAAAGGGAAGGCTTTCACGATCCTGGCGAACCGGCTGTCCGCGCAGAACCCGTATATCCAATCAGCGACCCTGAACGGCAAGCCGTGGAACAAGGCATGGTTTCGTCATGGCGACATCATCGGCGGCGCGACGCTGGTTCTTGAAATGGGGCCGAAGCCGTCGCGCTGGGGTACACAGACTCCACCTCCTAGCCTGAGCAGGCCGTCGGCGGATGCAGCGGTGTCAGAGCGAGCACAAAAATAATGATCGTACAGATCATCCGCCCGCAGGATGGCCTGCCGCGCGCAACCGGGGCGTCCCTCCACGCCCTGGCTAACGCGATCTGGCCCCCCGAACCTGGCAAATCCGTGCCGACCCTGGACGAAGCCCTGGCAGCCTGGAAGCAACAGGAATCCGTTCACTTTGTCATCGGGGATGACGATACGGTGCTGGCTCATGCTCTGATCTTCCGCCGCGAGGTCTCCACCCTGCAGGGAGCGCTTATGGTGGGGGCGCTGGCGACCGTCTGTGTGCACCCGGGGCATCGCGGACAGGGATGGGGCGCGGACGTAGTCCGGGCGGCCTTTGACTATCTGCCCCGCCTTGGGGCCGAGGTCTCTCTGTTTCAGACGGGGGTGCCGCGGTTCTACGAGAAGCTGGGCGCGCGCCTGGTGACCAATCGCTTCGTGAACGGCAAAAACCCGGACGATCTGAACAACCCGTTCTGGGATACCTGCGAGATGATCTATCCCGCCGCCTTCGACTGGCCAGACGGGCAGATTGATCTCAACGGACCTGGCTACTAAACCGGGTGCGCATCCGCCGCAAGGGGATACCGACTTAGGACCGAGGGAAGAGCCACTGCCCCGGCGGGAAAATCCGCCTCCGCACCCGGAGGACCGCTCTCGATAGACGGAGCGCCATCAGCGGTCAGCTCTGCATCGCCCGGCAGGTTGCCCTGATGCCGCCAGGCGTCCTCTCCCGCCGGATAACGCCAAACACGCCGCGTACGCGGCGTGTTTGGCGGGGTCGCTTTCGGGTTCATAGTTGGCCCGCCCCGGTACCCAGGCGCTGCTTCGCGGCTTCAAAGCACTCCTGCGCGATCTGCGCATAGATCAGCGCCTGCTCCCACCGATCCCCCTCCTCAACAGGAGTTCCGGCAGCGTCTGGAAACGTGCGAGCGTAAAAGATACTGGGGCCGAGCAGTTCCGGTGCAAAGGTCAGATAGTCCCCCGGTTTCGCGTCCCGGAGAAATCCCATCATGCTCATTGTCCACAACTCGCGGAAGTGCGCGACGTAAAGCGAGGTATCACCCGGTCCCTGGACAATCACCTGAATACAGCCGGGGTTCCCGATCCGACCATGCAGGTAACGGACACGCTCGAAGACCGGAGCCAGGAACGACAGCTTCTCCTCCATGCCGCCATACACCATTTCGAGACCAGTGTACCAGTGAGAGAAATCGCCGTTGAACCGGATCTCCGGGAAACGCTCGACCAGCTTCACGGTTCGCCAGAGATCCTGAGTGATGGTAGCACGGTGCGTCTCGATATAAAGCGGGAATCGCTCCCCCGCTGAGGCGCTCAGGATGTCTTCCACGATCCGATGAACCGGCGCATCGTCCTCCAGTCCCCAGCCGACATGCAGCGTCGCGCAGTCGAACCCCTGATCGCGCAGCCGCCGGGCAAGCGGGGCGGCCTCTCCGGCCGCATTGACCCGACCGCTGCCCGATGGGATCAGACCCACCGCTCGGCAGGCTGCCGGGTCGCCCCCCTGAAGCCCGGTAAACCCGGCGCTTCGGATCGCAGCAAGCACTTCAGATTGCCCACCGCGCGGCGCGGCGCTGGAGGCGGCGAGTTCCGTGAGCGTCCCGGCGCTGAGGCCGACCCGCAGACCAGGGGACGCCGTGGTGCCGTCGTTTGTGTTGGCGATCATCTTGTTTCTGTCTCTCTTGTCGCCGTCAGGCGCGCATCGGGTCCACGGCATCGCCGGGGCTTGGGAAACCGGTGATCCGGTTCGGCTCACGTTTGATTGGAAGCTGTGGGCACACGATCTTCTGTTGCCGGGGCGTCAGGCGTCCCAGCAGTTCATTCGAGGCATGATACGGGTGCCGGAAGTTCCCCCAGGACGGTCCGTATCGGTAGACCACGATGCGCCGCTCGCCGGGGTTGGTCCGCTGGGCGGAACCATGGCTGATGGCATCCACAAACAGCAGGGCATCCCCTGCCTCCAGGTGTACCTCGATGGCGCCTTCTACATTATCCACGGAACGGACCTCGCCATCCTTCATCCGGTGCTGTTCGGAGTCTGGATGGATAAAGTTCGATTTGTGACTGGCGGGAATGATCATCGTCGCGCCGTCACCCGGTCCAATGTCGGTCAGCGCCATCAAAATGTTGACCTGTCCGCACTGAAAACGACCGTTATGGTAACGGAACTGGTTCCGTTTGGCGCCGTCATGACCACCGGAGTGCAGCCCGATGGCCTCACCCGGCCCGCGAAGATTGGCGAAATTCTCATCCACAAAAACGGGACCATGGTGCCAGTCGAAGGTGCGCTCCCCGCCGACAAAATACTTGACCTTCTCGAACCAGCCAGAATAATCAATCAGGCGCTCGAACGGCTCGCCCCCTTCGTAGATCTGCTGGAGGTTGATACCCTCCGCACCGCCGTAGCTGTGCGCATGGACGCCACCATACCATTCGCCCTTCCCCAGCGGGGGGTCAAGCCGGGTGATCTCGGTCAGCAGTGCGTTCATCTCGGCGACATGGCTTTTGGTCAGGACATTTTTGAGGATCAGATAGCCGTTTAGGTCAAACAGATACTCTTCCCGCTTGCTGACCGGGTCATCGGTACGCGGCGCGGGGGTCGGGACCCCCAAAACAGGCGAAGTCGTCATTGTCATTCGGGTCTCTCCAGCGGTCAATTTTCCGGACACAGAGAAGATCCGGTGCTTTAGTATAGGGGATGTTTCGCGGGAATTTGTCAGCGATAATAAGATAATTATCCCGTATACTAAGTTTACCAAGATATACATGAAGACCAGGCCACGAATACAGGAGGAGGGGACCCTGGGGCTTGCCGCCTGGACTGGTCAGAGCCACGGCATGGCGTCCGCCCACCGGCACCTCGATCTGGAGATCAATTTCGTTCTCAGCGGGACCATGCGCTATCTGGTCGGCGGTCGGCTCGTAGACCGTCCCCCGCACCGGCTATGCCTGCTCTGGGGCGGCGTCCCGCACCAGATGATTCGCAGCCGCCAGACTCCCGAGGTTATCTGGGTCACGGTCCCACTGGCCGGAATATTGCGGTGGGGGCTACCGGACCACCTCATTCGCCCGCTGCTTGCCGCCGGTTTCCTTGCGGATCCGGCCCCTCGCTCCGGCGATCTGGATCTGCTGAACCAGTGGCTGAGCGACCTTCCCGGTCGAGGAGAGCGGCAGGCATCCGGTAGTGAAGCCGATCCCGCCGGGGGGATCGTGCTGCTGGAGATCGAGGCCCGGCTGCGACGCTTTGCCCAGAGCCTATCGCATCCGTTGGCGGCGCCGCTGGGAACTGACCTGGGAGCGGCTGAGACGGGGCGTACCCCGGAGGGATCTGGCGGTTCAGCAACGGCGCACCACGACCGCGGCCTGGCTGCCGTGGAGGCGATGGCCCAATACCTTTCCCGGCACTTTCGGGACGACATCGGGGTGGCGGACATCGCCCGGTCCGCACACCTGCATCCCAACTATGCCATGACGCTGTTTCGGCGGCACACGGGGATGACACTTACCCGATATCTCACCCTGCAACGGGTCGCCCACGCGCAGCGTCTCCTTGCCACGACCGATGATCCCATTCAGGAAATCGCGTTCGGCAGCGGTTTCCAATCCATCAGCCGCTTTTACGAAGCGTTCCGGCAGCAGACCGGAAACTCCCCTTATCGCTTCCGCCTGCACCTCCAGCCCGATTCGCGCTGATCCAGCGGTCCTGCATCGCGCGACTGCCTTGCTTCAGCGTGTTTTACTTAGGCTTCGCGTGATGATCTTGCTGAGTTCGCGCAGCCATAGTACGGAGCTTGCCACTGCGGCGCAGCGCAGCCAGTCGCCTCCGCGCAGGGGCGTGGTCGAAAAGGCGTTTTGCAGGAAGGGCACGTAGATTACCGCCATGTGGAGTGCCAATGACACCCCCAGCGCGCTCCACAGCCAGCGGTTGTGGAAGAGCCGGTAGAACGCGGTCTGCGAGTCGGAGCGGGCGTTGAAGACATTGAAAAGCTGAAACAGCATCAGCGTGGTGAAAGCCATCGTCTGCGCATAGCGCAGATTACCCGAACCCGCGATCAGGCCGCCCGGCATCGAGGCGTCCAGCACCAGCAGAGTCCCCGCCGCCATGTTCGCACCCACAAAGAAGATCCCGATCCACATACGGCGCGTGATGATGCCTTCGCCGCGTGGGCGGGGCGGGCGATTCATCACGCCGGGGTCGGCTGGATCAACGCCCAGCGCGAGCGCGGGTGCGCCGTCTGTGATCAGGTTGATCCACAAAAGCTGCGTCGCCAGCAGCGGCAGCACCACCGCGTCCCCACCGGACGTCACACCGGACTGCAGTCCGAGGGTCTTTGCCAGAAGCACCCCGAAGAACATCGTCATCACCTCGCCGATATTCGAGGAGAGCAAAAAGCGCAGAAACTTGCGGATGTTGGAGAAGATCGCGCGCCCTTCCTCGACTGCCGCCACGATCGTGGCGAAATTGTCGTCCGTCAGCACCACGTCGGCGGCCTGCTTCGAGACATCGGTGCCGGTGATCCCCATCGCCACGCCGATGTCGGCGGTTTTGAGGGCGGGGGCATCATTGACGCCGTCACCCGTCATCGCCACGGTCTCGCCGCCGCGCTGCAGGGCCTTCACGATGCGCAGCTTATGTTCGGGGTTGACGCGCGCATACACCGAAACGTCGCGCACCGTTTGAGCGAGCGCCTCGTCTGTCATCTCCTCGATCTCGGCACCAGTGACCGCGCGACCATCGCGGGTGATCCCCAGTTCCCTGCCAATAACGGCAGCCGTGATAGGGTGGTCGCCGGTAATCATCATTGGGCGGATACCCGCATCTCTGGCTCGTGCCACCGCTTCCTTAGCCTCTTCGCGCGGCGGATCAATCATCCCGATCAGGCCCAAAAAGGTCAGTTCCGCTTCAGCATACACCTCTGCCCCAACGCCTGCCTGCAGCGCATCGGCGGGCAGTTCGCGCTCGGCGACTCCGAGTGTGCGAAGTGCTTCCCCGGCGAGATTTTCGTTGGCCTGCACGATCTCCGCACGGCGCTCCTCTGTCAGGTCCACCAGGTCCCCTCCTACAAGTTCCCGGGTGCAGCGCGACAGCAGGATATCGGGCGCCCCCTTGGTAAAGAGAAGGAGTCGGTCCTGCCGCTCGGCATCCGTGTGAAGCGTGCTCATCCGCTTGCGTTCCGAGGAGAAAGGAACCTCCGCAACGCGCGGAAAGCGCACTTCGAGGGCCTGGGACTCCAGCCCGGCTTTGCGCGCCGCGACCACGAGCGCGGCTTCGGTTGGGTCGCCCTGCACGGTCCAGCGTCCGTCCTGCTCCCGGAGAGAGGCATTGTTGGCGCGTTCCGAGGCGGTCAGCATCCGCTCCAGTTCCTGGCGTGGCGCAGCTTGAAGCGGCGCGCCCCCCTCCCCCAGGATCTGGCCGGTAGGCGCATAGCCGGTGCCTTCCAGGCTCACCCGCCCGCTTGCCGTGACGACGGCGCGGACCGTCATCTCGTTTCTGGTCAGCGTGCCGGTCTTATCGGAGGCAATGACGGTGGCGGAGCCGAGCGTCTCAACGGCAGCGAGATGCCGCACGATGGCGTTGCGGCGCGACATACGCTGCACCCCCAGGGACAGCACCGTCGTCACCACCGCGGGCAGTCCCTCCGGCACGGCGGCGACCGCGAGTGCGACGCCCAAAATCAGGACATCAAACAGGGAGGAAAGGCCGCGTACCCTCTCGACGAGAAGGATCGTGACGATCATCACCACGGCGATCACGACGACAATGACACCCAGTAGTCTGCCGATACGGTCCAGCTCTTTTTGCAGCGGCGTGGTGTCGTCGGGGGCCTCTTTGAGCATTCCGGCGATACGCCCCATCTCGGTCTGCATTCCTGTCGCCGTGACGATGGCCTCGCCTCTCCCGTACGTTGCCGCCGTGCCACTGAAGATCATGTTGTGGCGGTCGCCGAGTTCGGCTTCTCCAGCGACCGGTTCGGTCCCTTTCAAGACCGGCAGACTCTCCCCGGTCAGGGACGCTTCGGCAGTCTGCAGCGAGATGGAGTGCGTCAGCCGCGCGTCCGCGGGCACGGTGTCCCCCTCCTCAATGAGAATAAGATCACCGGGGACGACCGATGTGGCGGGGATGCTCTGCCGCTCGCCGTCTCGTGTCACGTTGGCATGAGCCGCACCCATCTGGCGCAGGGCAGCCACCGCCGATTCCGCGCGTGACTCCTGCGCGTAGCCCATGACCGCGTTCAACAGCACGACTGCCAGGATCGCCATGGCTTCGTAGGGGAGTGTGGAGTCGCGCTCGATCAGCCAGAGCGTGGCAGAGATCGCCGTGGCGACCAGCAGCAGGATCACCAGCACGTCCCCGAACTGCGCGAGGAATCTCCGCCAGGCGGGTACCGGCGCCTCCGCCAGCAGTTCGTTGGGACCGTATCGTTCGAGCCGCGCCTGCGCCTCGGCGCTGTCGAGTCCGCGCCGCCCGTCTGTATCCAGCGAGGCCAAAACCGCTTCGACCGGCTGCTGATACGGCGGCAGCGAACTGGCTTGCAGGGGGAGGGCGTTCATCTATAAAATCCTTATGAGGCATCGGTGGTACCACTTCAGGATATACTGTTACCCTTTCTGTCGCACAAATCAGCAATTGCTGCTGATTCTCGGTGGCGGTTAACCAGTGCCGCGCGATACTGGCCGCCTCCACCGAAGAGTTTGCGTCGTCCCGGACACGGACGCCGAAAAAGGGATGGGCTGTCCTTTGACTGCCACCTGAAGAGCGCGCAGATGGGGCCAGCATGACGACCCGGCCCTCGATCACGAGTTCGGAGTAGGAGACGGTTCGACCGTCTGGTACTCTGTACAGGGAGTTTCAGTTCGCATCTCTTCAGAGGAAAACCGAATCTATCATGTCATTGACCAAACACGCCGATGCACCGGTAATGAATGTTAAAGGGCCGTTCGAGGGTCTGACACATCAGACGATTGCCGGGGCTGCACTCGGACAGACTGATGCCGCGCTCTGGCAGCATCATATGACCGTGCCGCTGTCGGTCCCGCCGCACTACCACGAAAAAGAGGAGACCGTCGTGGTGCTCTCCGGCACACTGCGTTTCTTTGTGGGGATTCCGGCTGGCGAGTGGCGGGAGGCGACAGACCCGCTGGCGAACGCCACCATCGTGGACTGCGGGCCGGATGCCACCTTTGTGGTCCCGGCACGCGCCATCCACGCGTATGATATTGTGGGTGTCCCTGCTCGGGTGCTGATCTTTCTGCCGGACCCGCACGCCGCCACCCTGCTCCCGAACGGTGACCCGCTTCCTCTGCCCTGGCAGACCTAAGCCGAACCCAGGGTCAGGATCGTTTCTATCTCCGCGAGGTCCGCGGGAGCGAGATGCCACGACGCTGCCGCGGCATTCGCCTGGATCTGCTCGGGACGGGTCGCTCCTGCAATCACCGACGCGACCGACGGATGCGCGAGCAGCCACGAGAACGCAAGCTCCAGAATCGTGTGGCCCCGTGACTCCGCAAAAGCGATCAGTGCCTCGACCGTGTCGAGGTTCTGCGGGGTGAGGTCCTTGTGGTCCGCGCCGATACGGGTCCCTTCCGGCAGTGGCTGCCCTCTGCGATACTTCCCGGTCAGCAGGCCGTTGGCGAGCGGAAAGTAGGGCAGAACCGCGATCTCCTTGCGCTCCGTTTCGGCAAGGACACCATCGGTTTCTGGGGTTCGGTCGAGCAGACTGTACTCGTTCTGCACACTGACGAAGCGCGCCGCGCCGGACTTCACCGCAGCCTCGGCTTCTCGTAGCTGAGCGACTGAGAAGTTGGAACAGCCGACTTCACGCACCTTGCCCGCCGTTACCAGCGTGTCGAGCGCTCCCAATGTGTCGGCGATCGGCGTGGCGGCATCCGGGGTGTGCAGTTGGTAAAGGTCAATGCGGTCTGTTCCCAGGCGGCGCAGACTGTCTTCGACCGCCTGCGCGATGTATTCGGGACGTGCCCCGCGCCGCTGGTCGTCCACCCGGTGCCCGAACTTGGAGGCAAGGATCACCTCATCGCGGCGTGCACCAAGCGCGCGCCCCAGAAACTCCTCGCTTTTGGTGCCGCCGTAAACATCGGCGGTATCGAAAAAGTTGACACCCGATCCGAGCGCCGCGTGAACGACCGACGCGGTTGCGTCGGCGTCCAGACGTCGCCCGAAGTTGTTGCATCCCAGCCCCACTGACGACACTTCCAATGACCCGATCCGTCGTTTCTCCACGATGTTTGCGTTCCTTATCATCCCCAAAGAGTCGGTCTTTGCTGATTTTACCCTCAAACGCCGGTGTGGCTCGCGCACTCCCGCATCTGGCGGGTACAGTAGAATCAGGGAACTGCGGGGAACTGCGGAGAAGAGCGGACCGACTGTTCACCCGTGACGAGAAGGAGAGGAAAGGGCTGCCCATGCGCCGGTGGTTAATAATTGCGGTTTTGACGATTGTTCACCTCACGATGGTCTCCATCGCCATCGCGGTCTCTTTCTCCATGAGCTTGGGGCGCTTCGATTCGGGCGCTCCCGCCACACTTCGGGAGCGTGCCTGGGGGGGTGTCGCAGACCTGCTGTTGTTTCCGCTTTATACGGTCTCTCGCGCCCTGAATCTTCACCTTGGCAGGCTCGATCATCTGCTGCTTTTTGCTAACAGTCTCCTCTGGGGCATCGCGATCTACTGGCTAGGCACGGCGCTTTTCCGGCGTAGGCCTCGCTCCACGCCGAACCGATGATTATGCCGAAGCGGTCACTCCTCCCTGTCCTTGTCGCGGTCGGCTTGCTGTCGCTGGGCGCAGCCTGCAGTCCGTCCGCACCGCCTGTCGCGACGTTGACGACAGACACAAAGAGTTCAAAGTTCTCGAGTGACAAGGACAAGGTCCTGTTCCTGACGATCTATCTTCGCCCTCTCTCCCCGATCGCTGCCGCGGAGTATCATATCCGGTACCACGACAACTCCACCGGCATGATCCCCAGTCCGTCGGACTGGGACATTCGGGCCGTGATGAAGGTCAATCCGAAGGACATTGACCAGTGGACCAAAAATCTACCGCCCGCGAACCGCGAAGTCCCGCTCGACTGGGGCCGAGCGTTGCTTCCCCCCAAGGCTGACTGGGAGACGACCTCTCGTCCACGGATATTCCACAGCAGCGATGGCAGGACGGTTGTCGCGGTTTTCGCCCCGGAAGGCATTGTCTTCAAAAAAGTCGTGAGCGAGCCGCCGTCCTAGAGTCCAGAAAATCAGGACGACATAGACCACCCACCTGCCTGGAGCGGGTACACTGCTAGCCGTGTAACCTTTGTTTTCGGAGAACCATCGTGAGCCTGAACAAAAAGACGATCAACGACATTGACCTTGCCGGGAAGCGTGTCCTGGTGCGCGTGGACTTCAATGTGCCGCAGGAAGACGGCGGCGCGATCACGGATGACAAGCGCATCACCGCCGCCCTGCCGACCATCCGTCATCTGCTGAGCCAGAACGCTGCCGTGATCCTGATGAGCCACCTGGGACGCCCCAAGGGCAAGATAGACCCGAAGTTCACTCTCGCCCCGATCGCCACCCGCCTGGGGGAGTTGGTCGGCAAGCCTGTGGTCCTGACGGCTGCCACACCCGGCGATCCGCTTGGCATCGAGGAGGCGAAGACGAAGGCCGCCCCAGGGACTATCGTCCTGCTGGAGAATACCCGGTACAGCGAGGCCGAGGAGGCAAACTCGCCCGAGCTTTCCAGCCAGCTTGCCACGCTCGCGGATGTTTACGTCAATGATGCCTTCGGTGCTGCTCACCGCGCCCATGCCTCCACCGAGGGGGTCGCGCAGATCGTGAAACAAGCCGGGAAGCCTGCCGTTGCCGGTCTTCTGATGCAGAAAGAGATGGATTTCCTGGGGGGCGCCCTGGACGACCCGAAGCGCCCGTTTGTCGCGATTCTCGGCGGCGCGAAGGTGAAAGATAAGATCCCGGTCATCGAGAGCCTGCTGCCGAAGGTGGACACGCTCCTCGTCGGCGGGGGCATGGCCTATACCTTCTACAAGGCGGCGGGAAAAGAGATCGGCAAGTCGCTGCTGGATGCGGATTCCATCGAATTCTGCAAAGAGATGCTGTGCGACGACAAACTGATGGTCCCCGTGGACTGCGTGGTCGCCCCGGACTTCGACAACGATGCCCCGCGCACAACGGTCACCGTGAACGGCATTCCCGCCGATCAGGAGGGGCTGGACATCGGGCCGGGGACCATCGCCGAGTTCTCCGAAATCATCAAAAAGGCGAAAACCGTCGTCTGGAACGGCCCGATGGGTGTCTTCGAGATGCCGAATTTCGCCGTCGGCACCCGAGCCATCGCCGAAGCCATGGCGCAGGCGACCGAAGCGGGCGCGACCACGATCGTCGGTGGCGGTGACAGCGCCGCCGCCGTGGAGCAGATGGGCTACGCGGACCGCATGAGCCATATCAGCACCGGAGGCGGCGCGAGTCTGGAGTTTCTGGAGGGCAAACCCCTGCCTGGGGTCGTGGCTCTCGACGATAAGTGAGCACTTCGCAGCGGGGACTCATTGATCTGTTGATCTACTGATCTGTTGGGTGATCTATCGGGCCGTGCCGTCCGGGGACACACGGCCCGTCTTGGTACCGTAGAATAGCGTTGTGACCTCCTCTCGCCCGTTTGTCCCCCGGCCTCGGCGCTGGCCCCGCGCGGAACCCTCGCTGGACTGGCGGATGCGTGCCGCGGTTGCCCTGTTCGGCGCGGCGCGCCTGATGAATGCCCCATCGGTCCGGAAGCGGTTGGAACTGACCGGCCTTTCGTGGGGTGAGATCGCGCCGGTTCTCGCTCGCATCCGCACGGTGGAGGGCTGGGCGCGCGCGTTCGACCAGGCCGCAGACGCGGCGGAAAAAAACGGGGAGTTTTTTCGCGCCGCCGCTCTGGCGTTTCTAGGACAGCTCATTTTGTCGCCCTTCCATCCGCGCAAAGCCGAGATCACCGCCCGCCTGCGCCGCTGCCAGATTCAGGATCGCAGCGCGCGTTCCGGCATTCGCTTTGAGCGGGTCGTGCTGGCGGGCGGTGCGCTGGTCGGTTATCTCGAGACACCAGTCGGTGCCCACGAGCCGCTCGTGGTTTTGATGCCGCCGCTCGCTTCCATCAAGGAGGAGCTGACGGTTCTCGCGGACCCGCTCCTGGAGGCAGGGCACCCTGTTCTGCGGCTGGATCTGCCGGGGCAAGGCGAGTCGCCGCCGCCACTTCAGGTAAAAACCGAACTCCTGCTAATGCAGGCCCTGGACGAACTCGGTGTCACCTCAGAACCCGGCGTTCTGATCGGTGGGATCAGTCTCGGCTCGTATTTCGCGCTGCGGCTGGCGGGTGCGGACCGGGGGCGAGTGCGCGGTGTCTTTGGCGTCTCCCCGCCCGCGATCATCACGCCCGAGCAATGGGCGAAGCAGCCGGAAATCATCTGGCAGTACCTGGATCTGTACTTCGCGACGGACGCCCGAAAGGAGACACTGCGCCTCGGAATGGCGATGACACTGGACGATGTGGTCGCGGATATCACCTGCCCGGTGCTGCTCTATCATGCCGCAAACGACGGCATCTCGCTTCCCGACCGCCGGGAGCGGTACCAGAAAGCCCTTGCACAGGCATCGCTTACCGACCAGGTTCTGCCCGACACGCACGGCTGCACGCTGCACTTAAAGGACCCCATCGCCCCAGAGGTGGTGGCCTGGGCAGGGTTGATTCATCGCCCTTTCAGTCGTTCGAGCAGCGCCTGACGATAGTGTTCATCGGGGCGGGTACGGATGCGCTCGGCCTGAGCCTCGGTCAGGAAATTGGGGCCGCCGAGAGCAAAGGTACCCAGCAGCGCGCGCGCGACCTTGACCGCCATCATCGTCACCCGCTCCACTTCGTCGGCGTTCTTGCCCAGCGCAAACAGGCCATGGTTCCCCAGCAGCACGACTTTTGGCGGCTCCCCCCAGGTTTGAAGATAGTTGCGAATCGCCTGACGAGAGGCGCGGGCAAGCGGCGGACCGGGGTCCGTGTAGGGGACGTAGCACGGTGCGATTCCGCAGACCACGATCTCATCCGGAAACAGACGGCCCTTCAGCGCGGCCTCGCCCTGTTTTGAGCAGAGCAGCGACAGGAACGGGGTCGGGTGCATATGCCCGACCGCGCCCGCGCCTCCCTCAGTAAGACAGACCGCATGCAGCGCGGCCTCGGTGGACGGCAGGTGCGGCGATGTCTGATCCACGCGCGCACCGTACAGCATCTCCTTGATCTGCGTGTCGGTGAGTGTTTCGTGGTCCAGGATCGCCAGGCTGCGCGCGGTGTCCATCAGCACGAACTGGTCTTTGTCCATCGTGCCGAGGCTGCAGCCACTTGCCTTCAGCCAGAACGTTTCCGCCCTTTCTCCAATCGCCTGCGAGACATTGCCCTCCGCGAGGATGGCAAGATCGCGGCCTGGTTCGCCGAGCCAGTGGGCAAGTCTGTGGAGCCGGTCCAGCGCGGCGAGGGTCTGCGGGTCTTCGTACTGCATTGGGTCCTCCATTTTGGGTCAGGCGCCAAGTCCCCCGCCGCCCGCGCGAGCGGGAGTGGAACGTCGAAGGGCGCGGCGCTCCCGTACGAGGGCATCCTCCCGCAGAGCGGCGAGCGGGTCGGCGGGCCGGTGGATCGCTTCGCGGGCCTGGGCGAGCAGCGGCCGGACATCGGTCTCGTAGGCGTCGCGCAGGACCGCGTTTGCCCCAAGCACATCGAGGGCCTGCTGGCGTTCGGCAAGCTCGGCACGGTCCACCAGAAGCGCTTTTGCATAGGCAGTCTGAACATTGAGCACGGACAGCACCATGGCCTCGATCTTCGGCTCGATCACATGCGCCTGATCCAGCATATAGGCGACCGGCGCGGCGGTTTTCCCATCGTTGCCGTTGATTAGCTCATGGAAGATCAGGAATAACTGGTAGGGATTCGCGCTGCCGACGATCAGATCATCATCGGCATAGCGGCGGTCGTTGAAGTGGAAGCCGCCCAGCCGCTTTTCGTCCAGAAGAGTCGCGACGATGAACTCGATATTGGTCCCCTGCGCATGGTGTCCGGTGTCCACCAGCACTTTAGCCCGCTCCCCGATCTTCTGACAGACCAGCAGCGAGCTGCCCCAGTCCGAAAGGTCAGTCGTGTAGAAGCCCGGTTCGAACAGCTTGTACTCGATCAGGTATTCGACGTTCTCCGGCAGCGCGGCATAGCCCTCGACAAGTCCGTCAATCATTCGGTGCCGCCGGGCGCGAATATCGTCCTGTCCCGGATAATTGGTGCCGTCCGCAAGCCAGACGGCGACCTGTCGGGACCCGACGATGCCGGCGATCTCCGCGCACTCTTTGAGGTGCGCGACCGCCTTTCGGCGGGTTTGGGGATCGGCACTGGTGACCGACCCGAACTTATACTCCGGCTCCTGGAATAGGTTCGGATTGATCGCCCCAATCGCCACACCTTCTTTCTTTGCAAAGGCGGTGATCTCGCTCCAGTCCGTGCCGGTCGGGGGGAGATCCCAGGGGATATGCAGCGCGATGGTCGGGGTGGCCCCGGTCAGCCGGTGGACCGTCGCGGCGTCTTCGATCTTCTCGTAGATGTCGCGGGCGACGCCCGGTTCGGGGAACGCCCCGAAGCGCGTTCCGGCGTTTCCAAAGCCCCACGACGGCAGTTCGATCGGCAGGTCGCGCAGCGCGGCGCGAACGGTCTCATCTGGTGTCAGCGGCATCGCAGCCCTTCCGGTCACAAAGAAAGATACAGCCAGTGTTCTGAAACACTGGCTGTAGTATAGACGGTTCCGGCGATGGGCGTCAAGCCTCGATCATGCCCATCTTTTTCAAATTCTCGAACGAAATGCGGACGGCCTCCAGTGGCGGGTGCTTGAAGGTCTGGTCCTGCTCCACAACGTAATACTCCGTGCCTGCGACCTCGGCGGCCTCAAAGATCGGGGTGAAGTCAATCACCCCCTCACCAACCTCCGCGAAGGTGGATTCGGGCGCGGGTGTCATGTCTTTGATATGGATCAGAGGGACCCGGCCCGCATACTTGCGCAGATACGCTGAGGGGTCCTCGCCCGCCTTCACGACCCAGAAGGCGTCCATCTCGACTTTTACCAGATGGGGGTCGCTCTCGTCGAACAGCACCTCGAATCCGTATTTGTCGCCGCCGAACTTCTCGAACTCAAAGGCGTGATTATGGTAGCAAAGCTGCAGATTGTTGGTCTTCAATCGGTCGCCGAATCCGTTCAGCGCATTGGCGACCCGCCGATAATCGTCTATGCTCTGGCGGCGATTGTCGGCGAGGTAGGGGACGATCACATATTCCAGCCCCAGTGTCAGGGCATCCGCTACCACCTGATCGAAACCGTTTTCCAGCGTTTCCAGGCCGGTATGCATCCCCGACACCAGCAAGTTATGGTCGTCGAGCAGCCGCTTGACGGCATCGGCGGCGAGGCCATTATATCCGGCAAGCTCGACGCCGGCGTAGCCGATCTCGGCGACGGTTTTGAGGGTCCCGGCAAAATCGCGCGCGGAATCGTCGCGCAGGGTGTACATCTGAAGAGTGACGGGGAGTTTTGCAGGCATGATCGGTTATCCTTCGCAATCGGTGGCTGCGCACCAGGGGCGCTCGAAGCGCCACGCGCAGGCAGCCTCAGATTTCCCCGCGAGCCCCCCGTTCTCCTTCCAAAAGCGCCCAAAATCTAACGGTACAATAGGGCGTGACTCCGTCCCACAACGTTTCCTTCCTTGCGCCCGGCTTCACCATTGAGCGCCCCCACGACGCAGCAAGCGAGCGGGCAGTCCGCTCCCAGCAGCGGCTGGCATCCACGCTGGTGCTGGTGCTTTTCACCCTGGTAGTCACGCTCCTGCCGCTGTTCTTTTACACCTACTGGGTCATTCTGGAGGCAGCAGTAAAGGCATGGAACCTGCCGCGCACCGCGGGACTACTCACCAGTCTGTTCCGGCGTAGCCTGATCAGTCCCGGTGGCTGGCCCTTCGACGTGGCCTTTGTGCTTTCCACACTGACAGCCTGGGGGACACTGTATCTGGGGTATGACCGGATTTTCCTGCTGGGCAGCCGGGCGGTCGAGTCCGCGATTCTGCGCAAGGCGCGCACCCTTCGCGGGGATACGCTGGAGACGTACCCCCGCTTCTTCGTGGAAATGCGCCCGCCCGACGAGGTAGTGCGGGTGAGAAGGGACCGCCTGATGCCGGATGTCGGCTGGCTGTTCCTGACACCGGAAGCCCTTGTGTTCATCGGCAACGAGCAGGTGGCGACCATTCCCCGCAAGCAGATACAAGAGGCGAATCGCTCTATCCTCGCGGAAACCCCTCGGTTTGACCTGTCGGCATCGTGGGTGCGGCTGCCCCACGGGTCGCGGCGCGGCGACACCACACGCCTGATGGTGCGTGACGACGCCGCGCGGCTCTCCGACACGGAGCCGGGCGCGCGGCGACTGGCAGC
>JACMJB010000097.1 GCA_014380815.1 Armatimonadota bacterium | reverse complement strand
CGTCGCCGCGCCCCCCGTTGCCACCCCGACACCTGCACCGCGTACCACGCCCCCCCCGGTCACGGTCGCTAGCGGCGGTCGGCCCGAGGAGCGCGCCAAACTGTCGCGTCGTCGGCAGACTATCGCGGTTCGCTTGGTCGAGGCGCAGCACACGGCGGCAATGCTGACCACCTTCAACGAGATTGACCTGACCGCCGTGATGGAGGTCCGCAAGCGGCGCAAGGAAAGTTTCGAGAAACGGTTTGGGGTCGGTCTTGGCTTTACCTCGTTTTTCACCAAGGCGGCCATTGGCGCTTTGAAAACCTTTCCCGATGTGAACGCCGAACTCCAGGGCGATGAGATTGTCCGGAAGAAGTATTACGATATTGGGATCGCGGTCGGGGTCGAGGAGGGGCTGGTAGTACCAGTCGTCCGGGATGCAGACAAGCTCTCCTTCGCGGCCATTGAGAAGCAGGTCAAAGAGCTTGCGACCAAGGCGCGAGAGAACAAGCTGGCCCTCACGGACCTGCAAGGGGGGACTTTCACGATCACCAACGGCGGCGTCTACGGCTCGCTGATGTCCACTCCGATCCTTAACGCCCCGCAGGTCGGCATCCTGGGCCTTCATGCGATCAAGGATCGCCCGGTAGTGGTGGACGGGCAGATCGTGATCCGACCGATGATGTATGTCGCGCTGTCCTATGACCATCGCATCATTGATGGCAGCACCGCTGTCCGCTTCCTGGTCAAGATCAAGGAACTGATCGAGGACCCGGAGACGCTGCTGCTCGAAGGGTAAACGGGGCAGAGCAGATCACCGCCACGAAGGACGAAGACCCGGTGCGCTGCACCGGGTCTTTGGCTTTGCCATCGCGGAAACCTGTCGTATACTGGCGGTGATACTCTTGAACGCCATGACACCTAGCGCCCCCACTCCTGCAAATCCCTCGGACCGCTGGCAGCTCGCTGCGTTTCTGCTCGTGGTCGCGTACCTGATGCTGGGATTTATCTACTGCGTCATTCAGCCGCCGACCGCCCCACCCGATGAGACCGCGAATCTTCAGTACATCCGGTTTCTGGTGGACCAGAGACGGCTGCCACACTGGGAAGAGAACGGCGGCGGCGAAGGCGGCTACGAAGCCCAGCACCCCCCCCTCACCTATCTCATCGAGGCGGTCCCTTACGCGGCTTCTGAGGGCGCGGGCGAAAGCTATCGCTGGCTGGCAGCCCGCCTGACGGTTCTCGTCATCGGGCTGGCCTTGTTCGCGGTTCTGCCGCCGCTTGCGCGCCGCCTTTTTCCCCGCGATCCGCTCGCCGCCTTTGCCCTCACCGCGACGGTCGTTCTGATGCCGCACAGCTTGATGTACCTGACGTTCGCGAATCCGGATGCATTCTGCCTCCTCCTCGCGGCGGCGGCACTGCTGGTCGCCGTGCGTATCTACAGCGATGCCGCCGAACATCCGCTGCTTCCGTGGGTGGCAGGTCTACTCAGTGCCGTGGCGAGCCTGGTCAAGCTGACGGTCGCACCGATCCTTTTTCTGTTTCTCCTGGCCCAGTGGCTTCGGCCCGACCAGAAGGCGGCGGAGCGATGGCAAAAGGTCTGTATCATCAGCGGAGTCTGGCTTGCCGGCGGGGCATGGTGGTATGTCCGCAACCTCGTGCTGTACGGAAAGCCTTTTATCCACACCAAAGCGACCATGGGGCCTGGCCTGGAGTATGCAGCCCTGAACGGCGGGCCGCTTCGCGTGGCGGCGGTTGGGGCGTCGGAGACCTATCTCAGTATCTGGGCGCAGCGCGGCTGGTTTCCCGCCGGGACGGGCGAGAGCGTCCTGTACTGCCTCGTTACGCTGTTTGTTCTGCTGGCGGGCGTGGGGTTCTTTCTCCGGCGGCGACGCAGCACGTCGTCGCCTCAGGCACCCGACACCGCGCTTCGATTCGCGACTGCCGCCTCCGTCGTCATTTTGACGTTCACCCTGGTCAGTCAGCAGATCGCATATCTTTTCGTGGACGCGGGATGGAACGCGGGGGGACGCTATCTGCTGACCGCTCTTCCGGAGATCGCGGTCCTGCTTGTGCTGGGCCTGCGGTCGCTTGTGCCACCGGCTCTTGCCCGTGCCGCACTGGGCGGCTGGGTCGCGCTGCTGGTCGTGATGAATCTCATCAGTGCGAACACGATCATCTCCGCCCTTGTGCCGCGCGACTATCCGGGCTGGCAGATGTTCGACTTCCCCAGGCAGGCATCGCCCCCTGACGGTGCCGCCGCCCCGTGAGGTTTACCGTTGTTCTTCCTTTTGGTCTGGCCAACCCCGAAAACGAGCTTTTCACCCTTGCCGCCTGGCGCAAAGAGATCGGGGAACTGGTTCAGCAGGGCGAGGCGATCGCGGTCGTGACACCGTTTGGTGGCGGATCTGAAAGCGAGGTCCCATCGCCCGCATTCGGAATTCTGGCGCGCAAGTCCGTGCTGCCGGGCGACCACATCGAGACCGGAGAGCCGCTTGGCATCCTTTCCGGGGTTCCTGCCCCGCTGAGGGGGCAGGCGGGCATCGGCGTTCCCCCCTCGTTCACCGCGCTGATCGCGGCAGCAAGTGGGCCGGAGACGGCTGTTCCGCTCTCGAAGGGGGACCGGCTGCTCGCCCGGCATAACGCCCGGTCCGTGCGGGCCTCCCCCCATGTCGTCACTGTTGCCGCCGTGAACCTGGGCGAGGTGGTGCGATTGCGGGAGCGTGTGGCAGCAACCCTTGCCCAGCGAGAAGGCATCTCCCTGACACTCCTTCCGTTCGTTCTTTCCGTTACGGGGACGGCCCTGCCACAATATCCCGAGATGAATGCGCGGCTCCAGGAGAAGGCGGATGAGATACGGCGTTACGATTCGGTAAACCTTGCCTTTGCCATTCGCACCCCAGATGGCGGACTTGCGACTCCCGTGATCCACGACCCCCAGAAGAAGAGTATTCTTGGCCTTGCCCGCGAGGTCTTCCATCTCACTGCTCGCGCTCACTCAAACGCGCTGCGCCCCGATGAAACGCGCGGCGCGACCTTCACGATCACCGAATCCCCATCGGTGGAGGGGGTGCTCTGGCAGACACCGATCATTCATCAGCCACAGGCGGCGATCCTCGCCTTTGGCGCGGTCGCCTGTCTTCCGGTCGCCCTGGACAACGAAACAGTCGCTGTACGCCCAGTTTTGCATTTGTGCCTGGCCCACGATGCCCGTATCGTGAGCGAGGAGATCGCGGCGCGGTTTCTCGCGAGTGTGAAGCGCGGGCTGGAAGAAGCCCAGTTCCTGTTCGCCTGAACTCGAAGGTCCTGCTGGTATAATGGAGCCGGTTTCCAAAGAGGGCGGTACGCCAGTACACCGTATTCAAATTCGGGTCGAGGGGAGCAGCGTTTATCGTGATCGCGATGCTTAGAGGGGTCGTGGCGCGGGCTGCCGCCGCGTACATTGTGCTGGATGTGAATGGCGTCGGTTACAAGGTGAACGTTCCGCTGACGGTGATCGAGGGTCTGCCGGAAGCGGGACAGCCGCTGACGCTGGTGATCCACATGCAGGTGCGCGAGGATGACATCAGCCTGTTCGGCTTCTCCAGCGAGGTTGAGTTGCGGGTCTTTGAACTGCTGCTGACGGTTTCCGGGGTCGGGCCGAAGGTGGCGCTCGGTCTGCTGTCCGCGCTGACCGCCGACGATCTGGCGCAGGCGATCTCCTCGGAGGATGTGCGGACACTGACCAAAGTGCCCGGGGTCGGGGCGAAGACCGCGCAGCGCATGGTGCTGGAGCTCAAGGAAAAGATCGCGCAGTTCGGCTTTGAGCGTCGGGTAGACCGACTGACGACGGGCGGGACCGTGCAGAGGCGCGAGGGCAATGATGCCCTGCTCGATGATGCGGTCTCCGCGCTGATCAACCTGGGCTACAACAAACCGGAAGCCCAGCGTGCCGCCGACGCGGCGCTTCTGGAGATGCTCCAGACGAATCCCGCTCCCAAGTTCGCGGACCTGCTGCGAGCATCCTTGAACCGACTGACGAATCGGTAGATGCGAAGTCGTTTCTGATCGAGTGGTACAATAAGGCAAATAACCGTTTGCTAGACCAGGAACAGTTTCAGGTTTCAGCTATGCCCATCAAATCCACCAATCCCGGCGTCAGTGACAGCGGCGATGCCGGCATCCCGCCGCTGGATCGGAACCGACTGATCGGCGGCGGCTTTGACCCGGACGACGACTCCGGCGAGTATTCCCTGCGTCCCAAGCGGCTGACGGAGTATATCGGGCAACGTAAGATCAAGGAAAACCTGGGGATCGCCATGGCGGCGGCAAAGCTGCGCTCCGAATCCCTGGATCACCTGCTGCTGCACGGCCCACCTGGCCTGGGCAAAACCAGCCTCGCCAATGTCATCTCCAACGAGATGGGCGCGAATCTGCGAGCGACCTCTGGTCCGGCCATCGAGCGGCCCGGCGATCTGGTCGCGATCTTGACCAACCTGGACGAAAACGCGGTCCTGTTCATTGATGAGATCCACCGCCTGAACAAACTCGCGGAAGAGTTCCTGTACCCGGCGATGGAAGATTTCGAGATGGATGTGGTGATCGGCAGAGGGCCGTCGGCACGGACCGTCAAAGTGCCGCTGCCCCGGTTCACCCTGATTGGGGCCACCACTCGGCCCGGCCTTCTCGCCAATCCGCTGCGCGACCGCTTTGGTCTTCAGATGAACTTCGAGTTCTACACGCCCGCTGATCTGCAGCAGATCATCACGCGCTCCGCGGAAATACTGAAGGTCCCGATTGACACGGCGGGGGCGGCGGAGATCTCGCGGCGCGCGCGGGGGACGCCGCGTATCGCGAACCGGCTACTGAAGCGGGTGCGGGACTTTGCCCAGGTGCGCGCGGACGGCGAGATCACGCAGGAAGTTGCCGATGCCGCGCTGAAACTGCAGGGGGTGGACGAGATCGGTCTCGATGAGTTCGATCGGCGCTTTCTCATGACCCTGATCGAGAAGTTCGATGGGGGTCCGGCAGGAGTGGAGACGATCGCGGCGACACTCCAGGAGGAGCGTGATACCATCGAGGACGTGTACGAGCCGTATCTGATGATGCTTGGCTTCTTGAACCGAACGCCGCGGGGACGCATCGCTACCCGTGGTGCGTACGAACATCTTGGCGTCCCCTATCGTCCAAAAGAAGGCCCATCGTTATTCTAGCTCGGAGTTTTGGAAACCAAGGATGCTTTGCGTACAGTGCAAAAACCGTAACCCAGTAGGAAATAAGTTCTGCCGCGAGTGTGGCACAAGCCTCGCCGCACCGCTAAATGTCCTCGCCGTGGAGGAAGCCGCTCGTGCGGAGCGCGAGCGCGCCCAGGAGCAGGCAGCCCGCCTTCTCACGGACGCCCACCTTTTCGCGGACCAGAACAAGCTGGAACACGCGCTCCTTCTGGCCCAGGAGGCTGCGGAGCGAATGCCCCACTCCACCTCGGCGTTCTCCCTGCTGGCTGCTTTGCAGGAGCGGGCGGGGGCGAAGGACAAAGCAATCGCCGCGATGGAGCAGGTCGTTGCCCTGAACCCGAGTTCCGAAGCGGATCGAAAGACGCTGGACCGATTGAAGCACGGGGAGGCAAGCGGGGCGGCGCTGCGGATCGCCCACGCAACCACCCCGGCGATGTCCCGCCCGACGGCAGCACAAACTATCTGGCTTCCCGTTCTGGCGGCATCCATGGTCGGCGCATTTGTGCTGGGGGTCGGTCTATCTGTTGTGAAAAGCCCTGCTCCCCCGCGTGTGACCGGCGGCAGCGCGAATCCGAACATCCCCCAGACGCAGACCGCACAAGTACCACCGGCGACGCAAACGGGAAGCACCTCATCGGGGGCGCCACTGTCGCCCGCCGCTTCCAATGGGGCGACTGCCGCGCCGGGAGCGATAGCCGGCAGCAAGATCAGCATGCCGCCTCCCGCCGATGCGAGCACTGACCCCTTCGCCTCACAGGGAGTCGCGCCTGCCGCCGCTTCCCCTCGCACCGCGACCACCGGGGTCCCGGCGGGCCTTTCCGCCGCCGCTTCCAGCCTTCCTCTGCCGGGGCGCTTCACCGGAAACGCTTCCAGCCGCCCCTTCACGCTGGGACCGGCACCGGTCAAGCTGGTGGGCGTTCCGACAGGCAGCGTGCCGGGCCGTCCGACAAACCCGGAACCGTACGGGCAGGGGGTCCGCATCGCCGCCGCTCCACCTGCGCCTGCCTTCAACGAGAACTCGACTTCCCTCAGTCCCATGACCGATCCCGCGGCGGCTCCCGGCACGGCGACGCAAGCACGTGGCAATGGATATATCCGGATCAGCGTGCGGTCGCCGCAGGCAGGAAACTCCGGGGCAATCGCCGCGCGCACCCCGCAGGCGGGCAGTCCCGGCGCAGACCCGATGCGGCGCGCACAGTCGCTGCAGGGAGCGAACCAATATGCGGAGGCGGTCGGCGCCTATCAGGCCGCGGCGAGCGCGGACCCCGGAAGCGCAGGGGAGGCCTACCAGGGCATGGGGCTTTCGTACCAGCGGCTGGGCGACGACGGCAACGCGCGTGCCGCCTACCGCAAGGCCATCGCGGCCTATGAAGCGGAGCAGTCCGCCGGACGGGGCAGTGGTTCCGCCGCGCGCGGGATCGCTTCCTGTAAAGCCGCACTAGAGGTGCTTGGTGGTTAGAAGGTTCCCGGCACGCTGTCTGGTTGTTTTGATCGCGGGCGGCACGCTGCTGTGCGGGACCGCCTCTCTCGTCGGTGCCGCACCCGCGAAACCGCTCGTGGTTCTTTTCCCTGTCTCCGAGCAGGAGGCAGTAGGCAGCGGTGTGACGGCTGCGCCGCAAAGTCCGGATGGCTTGATGGACGTGCAGCGAACGGCCATCGCGGTGCGCGCCGTGCGGGACCGTTTCCGTGATTCAGGCGTCGCGGAGGCGGTGCTTTATAACGCGGAAGCGCCAGTCTTTGTGCGGGCGGCGCTCGAAGCGAAGCTGAAGCTGGCCAACCCTGCCGACCCCTCCGCCAGCGAGCGCATGGTCCTGGGTAAGGCAATTGGGGCCGTTTCCCTGCTGACCGTGCGCGCACAGCCGCTCAAGGACAAGCCCGGGGCAGTCGAGATCGTGCTCGAATCCACCGAGGTCGCATCGCGCAAAACCTGGACGGACCGAACCCAGGTGACCGGGAGCAATCTTTCGGTGTCCCTGACTACGGGGACGGCCATTTCCGACACCGCCGCCCCCCGAACGCCGGCGGATAACTCTGCCTGGATGTCGGCGAGCAATACGCTGGTCCTGCGCTATCTCGCGGGGCCGCTCGGTGAGTATACCCGGGCGCTCGCCCCGCCCGGTGTCGTGCCCCCCCCCCCGCAGGCAGCGCTGCCGCCCCCAGAAATAATCGCTCCAGTCCCGCCGCCGGTGGTCACGCCTTTGCCACAGTCATTGAAGCCGTCCGGATCGTCCGGACCAGCAGATGGAGCGGCGACCGCGACAGCGCCTATGCTTGCCCCGCCCAAAGTCATAGCGCCTGCCCCTAGCGTGCCGGACGCTGGCCTGGCACCTTTCTCTGCTCCCGCCGCCGCCGCGCCCCAGTTGACCGAGGCAAGCCAGGCATCACAGGCGGCGGTCGCGCAGACCGCGCGTCAGCAGGCGGAGGCCCTGATTGCAGGGGGAGATCTTACGGGTGCGATTGTGATTCTACGCAAGTCGGTGAACCAGGCGCCCCGTTCGCTTTCGCTCAGAGTCGCGCTGGCGAAAGCGTACGTGGCATCGGGTCGCACGAATGATGCTGCCGCCGAGGCGCGGCGCGCACTGACCATTGCGGCCCCGAATGCGGACCGCGGCGCCCGGCTGGAGATGACGCGCCTTCTGGCCGACGCCTACGCGAAGAACGGCGACAGCACCGCCGCTCGTGCCACCTATGAGGAGATTCTTGCCGCCCAGCCGCAGGCATATTGGGCAAGGATCGCACTCGGTGACCTGCTTCTCGGACAGGGGGACAATGCCGGTGCGGAGGCGGCCTACCGAGCGGTTCGCAGTGCCGACCCCGGCAATCGAGAGGCGGTTCTGGGGGTCGCCCGTGCTCTGATGGCGCGCGGCGATTTCAGCGGCGCACTCGCCGAGGTCGGCGTCGGCGGCACTGCTGGCGGAAGCCAGGGGGAGCGGTTGAGCACCGCTTCCGCACTCTTTGATGAGATCGCGGTCAAGACCGCAAACTCGGTCGTCCAAAACCGGGAAGCGTTCGACGGCGGACAGCTCAGCCGAGAGGCCTTTTACAAGGCGACCACGGCGCAGTCCGCGCGTGCGGGTAGCCTGTTGTCGCTTTTACGCTCGGCGGCCCCGCCCGCGGCGGCGGCAGAGAGGATAACCCGCCCATACCGCCACCGTGTTTTTGCGGCAACGCTGCTTTCGCAGGCAGTGGACGGTATGCTCAGTTATCTGCAGACTGGCGACCGGAATGCCGGGGAGCAGGCCAAGGTGCTTCTTACGGAATTCCGAAAAGAGCTGGCCGCGGCCAGTTAGCGGACAAATGTATTTGTTGCTGCCGGGACCCAGGACAGCGCGGGATGATCTTTATGCCTTTTGCCACTTCGCATCTCAATTTTGAATCGCAGGACTTCGATGTCTGCGTGATCGGAGGGGGGATGGCGGGCCTGTGCGCCGCTATCGCCTCCGCGCGCACCGGGGCAAGGACCGCGCTGGTCCACGACCGGCCTGTTTTTGGGGGAAATGCGTCCAGCGAGGTCCGTATGTGGATCTGCGGTGCACATGGCAGGCACAACAAGGAAACCGGCATACTGGAGGAAGTTCAGTTAGAGAACCTTCACTACAACCCCGCGCTCCACTACTCGGTATGGGACGCCGTGCTCTGGGGGAAGGTGCGATTTCAACCAAACCTGACCCCGTTTCTTAACTGCTCCTGCACCGAGGCGGAGATGGATGGCGATCAGATCCTTGGCATCAAGGCCTGGCAGACAACAAGCCAGACCTGGCATACCATCCGTGCCAAACAGTTCGTGGACTGTTCCGGCGACAGTATTCTGGCCGCTGTGACACCTGCCGAGTTCCGGGTAGGCCGCGAGGCGCGCGCTGAGTTTGACGAGGAGATCGAGCCGCGCGAAGCCGACCGGAAAACGATGGGGAGTTCGCTGCTTATCCAGCTTCGCCGCACCGAGGAGTCGCAGCCGTACATCCCGCCCGCCTGGGCGTATAAATTCACGTCTCCCGCTGACCTTCCACACCGCATCAGCGGCGTCAATGGTCAGAACTTCTGGTGGATCGAGATTGGCGGGATCAACGACACGATTCGTGATGCCGAAACGATTCGCGATGAGCTGATGCGGATCGGATACGGCGTCTGGGATTATATTAAGAATTATGCCCCGGAGCGATCCCAGTCCGAGAACTGGGCGCTGGAGTGGGTCGGGTCATTGCCCGGTAAACGCGAAAGCCGTCGCTATGTCGGGGAGCATACCCTGACGCAAAATGACATCCGCAGCGGCGGCAAGTTCGAGGATATTGTCGCGTACGGCGGCTGGTCCATGGACGATCATCATCCCGCGGGTCTCTTTTACCCCGGCAAGCCGACGCTCTTTCACCCTGCCCCCTCGCCTTACGGAATTCCCTACCGCAGCCTATACTCACGCAATATCGCGAATCTGCTCTTTGCAGGGCGCAATATCTCGGTGACACACGCCGCGCTTTCATCCACGCGAGTGATGGCGACCTGCGCCATTATCGGGCAGGCGGCGGGCACCGCAGCGGCGCTATGCGTGCGTCACAGTGTTTCCCCTCGCGATCTGTCATCCGGGCCGCGTCTGCGCGAGCTTCAAACTACGCTCCTGGACGATGACTGCTGGCTGCCGGGTCTGCAACGCCCGGTGTCGGAGCTGGCACGAGCCGGTGTTCGCGGCGATTTCCCCGCCGCCGCTCTGCTAAGTGGGGTAGACCGGGATCGCGAGAACGAGGTCCATGCCTGGGAGGGCCAGGCAGGCGATGACAGTGCGGGAATCGAGTACCGATGGGACCACGCGGTCAACATCGCGGGTATCCGTTGTACCTTCGACAGCAATCTCGCCAACGAGAAGCGCATGGCGCATGTCTACCCGCAGAGCGCGGCGCGGCGCGGCGGACCCGCCCCCCTGATCAAGCGGTTTCGGGTCGAAGCGCTCGATGTGACCGGTCAGCGCTGGGAGACGGTTTTCCGCGAGACCAACAACCATCAGCGCCTCCTGCGGATTCCGCTCTCCGTTGCTGCCTCCGGCCTGCGACTGGTGCCGGAGGAGACCTGGGGCGGGGCACTGACAGACGGTCTGGCGCGCGTCTTCGCGTTTGAGCCGGAGGATGCCACCACGTTCCGTGCCTCCCTCCCCGCCATGCCGGACGGCCCCCATTTTGCGGAGGTCCGCGCGCGCCTCAGTCCAGAAGACCTTGCGCCCCCCGACAGCGGCCTGGAGAAGGATTCCTCGCCTTCGGACCGGCGCGATGCGGCCTAGCAAAAAAAGATCGTCTCCACCGGAGACGATCTTTTCTGTACAGGGGTGACAGGACTCGAACCTGCAGCCTTAGCCTTTGGAGAGCTCTGCGCTACCATTGCGCCACACCCCTAAGAGAGCGCGAGGGTTAGAACCTCGCGCTTTATTTTACCACGACCCCTTGCAAATTACTTCTGCTCGCGGTGCGGTTTGTGAACGCGGCAGCGAGGGCAATACTTGTTCAGCTCGATGCGCGCCTGGTCATTTCGCTTGTTCTTCTTGGTGACGTAATTGTGCTCTTTGCACTCGGTGCAGGCGAGCGTGATCACGATACGGTTTTCATTTGCGGCCATTGCCTGTTATCCTTCTGTTTGCGCCGTCAACCGGCTCCCTGCAACGCTGCCATCAGCGGGGCGGGGTCAATATAGGCACGGTATTCACGGATCCATTCACCGTCGAACTCCATGACACCGAGGTATCCAAGTTCGATCGTCTGTCCGCTGTGTGTCTGGTACGTTACGACGCCTTCGGACAGAAGCGTGTCCTGGTTTTCCCAGAGACCCGTTATCTGATGACCGATCCCGCCGAGCGCGGCAAAGAAGCCACGCACAAACGTTTCGATTGCATCCCGTCCCACCGATGCCGGGGCGTTGCCCATTCGAAAGCTGCCGTCCGGCAGGAAGTAGGCCGCGAATCCCGGCGAGTCCATCGCGTCAATGGTCTGGAAGAAGCGTGCCGCCCAAACGGCGCGCTCCGTGCTCTCCGATCCCATGCTGTCGTGGACCGTTCCGACTGGGAGATTTGTCGCCATTACTTAATAATTTTGGCGACGACTCCGGCTCCGACGGTGTGCCCGCCCTCCCGAATCGCGAAACGAAGCCCCTCCTCCATCGCGATCGGCGCGATCAACTCCGACTCGATCGTCACGTTGTCCCCCGGCATCACCATCTCCACCCCCGCCGGCAACGTCAAAGAACCCGTCACGTCCGTGGTCCGGAAGTAGAACTGAGGACGATAGTTGTTGAAGAACGGCGTGTGACGGCCCCCCTCCTCCTTCGACAGAATATAAACCTCCGCGTTGAACTGCGTGTGCGGCTTGATGCTCCCCGGCTTCGCCAAAACCTGACCCCGCTCGATGTTCTTGCGGTCCACCCCGCGAAGCAGGATCCCCGCGTTGTCCCCCGCCTCCACGTAGTCCAGCGTCTTGCGAAACATCTCCATCGAGGTCGCAACCGTGGTCGTCGTGTCCTTCAAACCCACGATCTCCAGGGGCTCCCCCGCCTTGAGCTGACCGCGCTCCACACGACCCGTCGCAACCGTGCCGCGACCCGTGATCGTGAACACGTCCTCCACCGGCATCAGGAACGGCAGGTCCTTGGGACGCTCCGGCGTCGGGATGTACGAATCCACCGCCGCCATCAGCTTGATCACCGCCGCCTCCCCGATCTCGCTCGTGTCCCCCTCCAGCGCCTTGACCGCGCTCCCCACGATGATCGGCGTGTCGTCCCCGGGAAACTCGTACTTCGAGAGCAACTCCCGCACCTCAAGCTCCACCAGCTCGATCAGCTCCGGGTCGTCTACCTGGTCCGCCTTGTTCAAAAACACCACGATGGACGGAACCCCCACCTGACGCGCCAGAAGTATGTGCTCGCGCGTCTGCGGCATCGGACCGTCCGCCGCCGATACCACCAGGATCGCCCCGTCCATCTGCGCGGCACCGGTGATCATGTTCTTGATGTAGTCGGCGTGACCCGGGCAGTCCACGTGCGCATAGTGCCGGGCGGCGGTCTCGTACTCCACGTGCGCGGTGTTGATCGTGATCCCGCGCTCTTTCTCCTCGGGAGCCGAGTCAATGTCCGCGTACGCCTTGGCGGTCGCCCCCCCGCTCTTGGCCAGGACCGTCGTGATCGCCGCCGTCAAACTCGTCTTGCCGTGGTCCACGTGACCGATCGTGCCGATGTTCACGTGAGGCTTCTCACGCAAAAACTTTGCCTTACCCATGATG
>JACMJB010000096.1 GCA_014380815.1 Armatimonadota bacterium | reverse complement strand
TCCTGGTCTCGCGCCCGAACCAGCCGATCAACTCGGTCGGCCCGGATGGGGGTGACCAGAAAAGCACGAAGGTGGTGCGAGCGCACAACCTGTATTTCGGTGGCCTGGCTCCCAAACTCACGGGTGAGGGCGACCGGATCGCCGACCCGCTGTTTGTCAACGCCTCCACCGATCCCGAAGCCGCGGACTTCCGCCTGAGACCGGGCAGCCCTGCCCTGAAATCGGGCGTCCGGCAGGCGTTCCTGCCGCTGATGGACCTCGACGGCAAATTACGGGGGGCTGCGCCGAGCCGAGGGGCGTTCGAGGTTCCACAGGCGCGAACCGCCGCTGGAGAGAGGAAGAAATGATGAACCTTACACGGAATCTCCACCGCGCGATCCCCGCCCTTCTGGCAGGCGGTGCGCTGTGGCTAAATGCTGCCGCCGCAGCCCACGCCGCCGACCTGTATGTATCCGCCAAGGGGAGCGATACCAACAACGGGAAATCCGCCGCGACCGCGTTCCGCACCCTCAAAAAGGCGGCGGCTCTGGTGGAACCGGGCGATACCGTTCTGGTCGGCGACGGTGAATATACCGATGCCGAAACAGGCGGGGGAAGCGCCGTGTTGACGCTTTCCCGGGCGGGCCGCCCCGGTGCCTGGATCACCTGGAAAGCGCAGCCTGGTCAGCGTCCCGTCATCCGGCCCGTGGGCTGGCAAGGGATCGCGGTACGGACTTCCTACCAAGTGCTGGACGGCTTGACCGTTCTCGGCAACAACGATTCCATCACGCTGATCGACGCGCTCAAAGATGCCACCCCTGCCAAAGACGGCAAGCTGCCGCCGCCCAACCCCCGCTTCAACACTAATGGAATCATAGTAGAAGGCCGTCAAAACGCCCCGGATGCCAAGCCGCACCACGTCGTGATCCGCAACTGCACTGTCAGCAAATGCGCCGGAGGCGGTATCGCCGCTATTGAAGCCGACTATGTCACGGTCGAGGACTGCCGCATCTTCGAGAACGCCTGGTACTCCCGCTATGGCTGTTCTGGCTTCACCACGCTGGATAACTGGGCCTTCGATGACGCACCCGGCTACCACATCATCGTCCAGCGCAATTACGTGTGGAACAACAAGGGGCTGGTTCCGTGGGGGAAAATCGGCAAACTGAGCGATGGCAACGGGATTATCCTGGATGTCACGGACCAGGCGCGGCAGGGCGCGAACAACCCGACCGGCGATGCGGCGACGGCACCCTCTGCCACCGCCCCCGCTCCCGCCGCCCCCGCAAAGCCCAAGCGTCCGGAGTGGAAGGGCCGCGCCCTGATCGCGAACAATGTCAGCGCGTTTAATGGAGGGTCGGGCATCCACACATTTCGCACCCGTTACGTGGATATCGTCAACAACACCACCTACTGGAACGGGCAGGTCGTGAACTACGAGGAGATTTTTGCCAACAACAGTCAGGATGTGAACATCATGAACAATGTGATTGTTCCCCGGCCCGGCGGCAGAGTGACTTCCAACAACCGGAATACCAACGTGCGCTGGGACTACAACCTGTATCCCGCCGCTCAAACCGTCATGACTGGCCCACACGACATCGTTGCCGAGCCACGTTTTGTGGGGATCACCTCCGACCCGACCAGCGGCGGTTTTCAGTTGGTGAAAAACAGTCCTGGGGTAGGAAGCGGCTCTTTGGAATTACCCCTGCCGACGAACATCTTGAACCGGCCCCGTTCCGCCGCACGCAACGGCGGACGCAACCGGGGAGCCTACTGACACTTGACACGCCGCCAAACTGGCACCGGCGGCCCGCAGCACGGAAGCCCGAGTCGCTTGTCCAGTACCTCCGCCTCCACCACACCGGATCCCTCCGAAGGGAATGGAAGCGGGACCGTGCCGGAGAGTGTTCGTGTACCCACTCCACCGTGGTGGCACAGCGCCCCGCGGCTGAAGGCGGCGCAACTGTCCGCCATCGCTGCCACGTTGCCGGAGATACCAGCAGGCTTTGGCAAGCCCTGCAAGGATCGGTCCGCGTGGGAGGCAGATGATCTGCAAAAATCGCTGGCAAGCTTTGTGTCCATCGCGAGACAGCTTCAGCAGCAGCCGTTCCCTGCCTGGAGTGATGCGGCCTACTTAGAGTTCTCCACAAGCGGAAGACGAGAAAAGGGGGCCGAGATGATGCGTGCTCGTCGCTCGCTGCTCATGCCCCTGGTCGTTGCCGAATGTCTTGAAAACCAGGGGCAATTTGTCCCCATGATTCATAGAGTGCTGACGGAACTTGCCGGCGATCCCACCTGGATTCCCGCCCCGCACGATGTCAATCTGACCAGCTTCTCCCGCAAGGCTTATTGGGTGGAACTTCTATCGGCCCGTTGTGGGCATGAAATCGCTCAAAGCCTGTATCTTCTGGGGGACAAAATTGATCCCGAAGTCCGGAGCCAGGCAATCCACGCGCTGGAGGAGCGGATCTTCGCTCCCGTGCGAAAATCATTGCAAGCTGACGGCAAAGACAGCGGGTGGCTTACGGCCCATCATAACTGGAACGCCGTTTGTCTGGCAGGCGTCACCGGTGCTGCCGTGACCGTCCTTCCGGACCGACACGAACGGGCTGCCTTCGTTGCCGCGGCGGTGGAATACAGTAAAAATTATATCAGTGGATTTCCCGAAGACGGTTACTGTGTCGAGGGCACCGGCTACTGGAACTACGGCTTTAGTAACTACTGCACCTTGCGCGAACAGATATGGCAAGCGACCGGGGGCAAAACAGATCTTTTTGCCGATCCGAAAGTACGGGAGATCGCGTTGTATGGGCCGCGCATTCAGTGGATAAACGGGACAACCCCCGCCTTTGGTGACTGCGGCCCGGACGTTAAAGTGAGTCAGCATCTCGCCGCGTATTGCGGCGCGGTTCTGGGTCTTGGAGCGGTCAGCGAGACACCCGCTATTCGCCGCGACACGCTCTTTGCCGTTTGTATGGATGCATTTGATCACTCTGCCCGGCATCCCCTGCAAGCTTCGGATCATCCGTCGGCAATTGGTGACCATACCTATTTCGACAAAGCCATGGTTCTGGTATGTCGCGCAACCGGCGAGGGGAGGCTATTCGCCAGCATCAAAGCCGGGGGCAATGGGGATCACAGCCACAACGACATCGGCTCTTTCAGCATTGCGGTCGGTGAAGCTACCCTGGTCGGTGATCCTGGTGGCCCGCGTTACTACCGAAAAGAGACCTTTACCGACCAGCGGTACGATTCGAAGCTCCTCAACTCTTATGGGCATCCGGTGCCGCTCGTGGGCGGCACGCTGCAAAGCGAGGCGAACAAGACGCAGGCGATCGTGATCGGAACGCGGTTCGACGAATCGGTCCATGAGATTGAAATTGATATGAAGCCTGCCTATGCGCTGGGTGAATTGAGCGCGCTGATCCGCTCCTTTACCTATGAGCGAGTGGGACCAGGCCGCATTGTTTTACGCGATTTCGTCCGCTTCAGCACCCCGCAGAACTTTGAAGTGGCGTTGCCGACCTGCGCGCTGTGGCGAAACCTGGGAAACGGAACGATCGAGTTTTTCTCCCGGGAATGCCGCCTGCAGGCGCGCATTGAGTGTACGGAGCCATTCGAGATTAACTCCGAAGAAATCCGCGACTATGGCATCGAGCTGTCCCGCGTCGCGATCCGTCTGAAGACACCTGTGGAGACGGCGTCCCTGACGATCACGTTCGAGGCGGCAGAATGAGCGTTCAACCGCCAAAAGTGGCTTCCGATCTCCGCGCCAGCAAATCGCCACTGAGGCAGAAACTTCACCCTTCATGTTATAGGAGTGGTAATCCGCAATGAGATCTCCGTGCTCCGCCGCGCTTCTGTTTATCTCGCTGACAGTGGTGTCTACGCTGCCGGTCGGGATGCCAGCGCTGGCCCAGAACTCCGCCGAGCCAGCTTATCAGGGCATGCAGCCCTTGCTGGTCCAGGGGACCCAGGACGGGTTCGCTGAAGGCAAGCCGAAAATCCGCCATCTATATCTCGCCGCGCCAGATGTGCTCGCAATCGTGGTAGACACCCAGCATCTTTGGAGCGCGCCTGTCCAGAAGTACGTTCCGAAGCCTGGCGATACGATCAAACGCAGCGGACCACAACCCTACGGCACTAAGGGCGGTCAGTTTTTCTGGAATCGCTTCATTATCCGCAACGGCGTCAACATCGGCAATGTCGTTGGGCCGAAGGAAGACCACTATATCCCGCACTACCAGTTGAAAGGTGAGGCGCTCAACACGGTCTGGACCAGCGATCCGTCGCACTACACGCTGACCTCCGACGACGACGTGGCGTACCGTGCCGCCGGGACGCCTACTGCGGTCTTCCGTAAATCCAAGCCGGAAATGTATGAGTGGACAGACAAAGGGAAACAGGACGGCACGGCACGGCACGAGCTGTATCTGAAACTGCCCCGTGCCCTGACACCCGGCAAGCGTTACACCCTCCATTTCACCAGTGGCGGTCAGCTTGTGACACCGGTTTCGTTCCTGTTCGACGACGCCAAACTCCGCACCGAGGCGATCGAAGTCACCCAGTCCGGGTATCATCCGCGCCAGACCGAGAAACTCGCCCGCCTTTTCCAGTGGCTCGGGAGCGGCGGCGGCGTGGATTTTTCCGCTTTCAAAAACTTCCAGATCGTAGACGACAAAACCGGGACCACCAAGTTCCAGGGCGAGATCAAGCTGAGTGCGCTGGGTGATCCGAATCGCAAGCAGGCGCCGGAGCGTACCGCCGATGTGGGCGACACCCTGCCCGCGCCCGTCTACCGACTCGATTTCTCCTCATTTTCGGAGCCGGGGCGATACCGCGTCGTCGTGCCGGGTCTGGGCACCTCGTTTTCCTTCCGAATTGACGGAAACGTGTGGGGAGACGTGGCTAAAGTCACGGCGCACGGCTTTCTGAATCAGCGTTCGGGTATCGCACTGGGGCCGCCGTACACGAAGTACCAGCGACCGCGCAACTTCCATCCCGCCGACGGCGT
>JACMJB010000005.1 GCA_014380815.1 Armatimonadota bacterium | reverse complement strand
TCCGGGCCGATGTCGCTGCCGAAGAGGGCTATCAGCGAAGCCTCGTTTCCTGAGACGGAAGGGGACGAGCAGCCAGAGAACGTCGCCCCGCGCGCCTTTCTGTTCACGGATATTGAGGGAAGCACCCGTCTCTGGGAGATGCATTCCGTGGCAATGCGGCGCGCGCTTGCACAGCACGACGCCCTGCTGTTCACGATCGCCGAGCGGTTTGAAGGCCATGTTTTCAAGACCATCGGGGATGCGTTCTGCGTCGCTTTCACCAGTCCGGCAGCGGCGGTCCGGGCCGCTGTGGAGGCCCAGCTTGCCCTGCTGGCACGGGACTGGGGGCAGGTCGGCAGCGTTCTGGTTCGGATGGCGATCCACTGGGGCGATGCGGAAGCGCGTGACAACGATTATTTTGGCCCCCCTTTGAACCGCAGTGCGCGGCTGCGCGACGCGGGGCACGGGGGGCAGATCCTCGTCTCGGCGTCCGTCTGGACGGCGTTACGGACGCAGGACAGCCTTCCGGATAGGACTTTCACGACAGGTGAGATCACCTTTCTGGACCAGGGTCAGCACAAGCTGAAGGATATCAGCGAGGCAGAGCATGTGTACCAGGTGTGCGCTCCCGGCCTGCCCACCGACTTCCCGAAGCTGCGAACCCCCTCCACGCACCCGAACAACCTGCCTGCCAGCACGACCTCGTTCGTGGGGCGGCGCGCGGAGGCGAGAGCAGCGCGCGAGCTTCTTACCCAGCCCGGTGTCCGACTCCTGACTCTGACCGGCATGGGCGGCATGGGGAAGACCCGTCTGGCGCTGGAGATCGCCGCCGACGTTCTGCAGATGAATCCCCAGGGTGTCTGGTTCACGGACCTTGCCCCGATTGCGTCCCCCGCTCTGGTACTTCCCTCTATTCTGAGGACCTGCGGCTTGAGGCCCGACCCGGGACAGGCGCCGCTGGAGCAGCTTTCGCGTCATTTCCGGGATGCCCGTGCCTTGCTGGTGCTGGATACGTTCGAGCAGGTCGCCGATGCCGCCGAGGACATTGCGGCTCTGCTTCGCGCGACAAACCATCTGCAGGTACTGACCACTTCTCGGTCCCTGCTCGAACTCAGCATGGAGTACGAGTACGCCGTGCCGCCGCTGCGATCAGCGGACTGTGTCTCGCTGTTCGAGGCACGGTCCCGGCAGGTGGCACCGGAATTTACCCTGGATGCCGTCACGCAGCCGGTCGTTGAAGCGATCTGCCTGCGGGTGGATAACCTTCCCCTTTCGATCGAGCTTGCCGCGGCGCAGATGCGTTCGCTGCCGCTTCCCAGTATTTTGAGCGCGTTGGAAAGCAGCATGGATGTTCTCGCGACTCGGATGCGGGATCTTTCTCCGCGTCAGCGCTCCCTGCGAGGGGCGATTGACTGGAGCTACGGACTGCTCGGCGAGGAAGCGCGCTCCCTGTTCCGCAGCCTTTCGGTCTTTGTCGGCGGCTTCACGCTTGAGGCCGCTGAGCACGTCTGCGGGATGTCCGGCACGACCGCGGCGCTGCTGGAGCGGCTCCGAGCTAGCAGTCTGATCCTTCAGCAAGCAGCATCTATGCCGGATCCTATCCAGACTCCAGACGGGGAGATACCACCGGAGGGAGGAACGGGAGCGGAAGATGACGAGAGCCAGATTCGTTTCACGCTTCTCGAGAGTCTGCGCCAGTACGGTCAGGAGCGGCTGACCAGCGAAACGGACGAGGCGGATCAGCGACGGATCTGGGATGCGCACACCCGCTTTTTTTGTGAGCTTGCCGCCTCGGAGAACGCACTTCTTCGGGGTGAGGGCCAGAAGCGTGCCCAGCGTACGCTGGAGCGGGAGATTGCGAACATCCGTGCTGCGATGGACCGCTCCCTCAAAAACGAGGACACGGAGACAGCAGCCCGGTTTGTGGTCACTCTGCGCCGCTTCTGGGAGCGGCAGGGCTATATCACAGAAGGTCTTGAGCGAACCGAGCGTGTTCTGGAGCGCCGGGATGCCCTCATCACGGACCCGGAGATGGAGGCGGACCTGGCGTTCGCGGCGGGGGCGCTCGCCACGGAGAACGGGCGGCTGACTCAGGCGCAGGGACTGCTGGAGCAGTCCGTCATCCTGAGCCGAAAGACAGGGAATCTTGCCGCAGAGGCGCGCGCTCTGAACGGGGTGGGCACGGTCGCCTATTATCTGGGTGAACTGGACAAGTCCGACGCCTCTTTCGAGCGCGCCCTAGAGGTCAAGCGAGAGCTAGGCGACCAGGCAGGCGTCGCGGTATCGCTGAACAATCTGGCGCTGCAGGCAATGGCCCGGGGGAACTACGACCGCGCTCGGAACATGACAGAGGAGAGCCTCTCGATTACCCGGTCGCTGGGCGATCTGGCGGCGGCGGCGGCGATTTATAATACGCTGGGAGCGATCCAGGAGATACTCGGCGACTTTCCGGGAGCCAGGAAGGCGTTTGTCGAGGGCCGCCTGCTGAGTCAGACGCTGGGTATCCCCCGCACGGAGGCAGACGCCCTGATTAATCTCGGCAGTCTCGCGCTTCACGAAGGGCGCGGCGGCGATGCCGCGCTTCTCTTCTCCGAGGCACTCAAGATCATCCGACCCATTGACGACCGGCGTGGTATCGCCGCGGCACGGCTCGGCCTGGGAAGAAGCGCTCTATGGGCGGGGAACCGGACCGCAGCACTCTCGCACTACCGAGAAAGCCTGACCTTGTATCAAGAAGCTGACGAGAAGCAGGGGGTCGCAACCAGCCTGGAGGCGCTTGCGGAACTGGCGCTCACCGAGGCGAAAACGGCATCCAGCGCGATTCTATTTCTAGCGACCGCCCGATCTCTTCGGGACGACACGGGGGCACACCCGACCCCGCAGGAAACCCATCGGATCGCGGAACTGGAGCAACAGGCCGGACCGGGTGAAGCGGCACCAAATCTTGAGGCGGCGCTCCTTGCGGCAGAGCGCCTGACCCTCGGTTCGACCTCATCCGCGTGAACTCATTGTGACTCGTGAACACCCCAGGAGCCGGTGAGCACCTGACCGGGAGCAAGCGCCGCAAGACCCCACTCGGGATGGTTGAACGCATCGGAGCCGCAGGTCATCGGCTCGATAGCCAGGGCGCGGCGACGGTGCTTATCCGGAAGCGGGTCCCCAGAGTAGAGCACGACGTAGCCGAACGCTTCGTCCATCCAGACCGTGGTGCTTTCCTTTGTGTCAGGGTCCGATAAGAGAATTCGCAGGCGTCCGTCCGGATCGCGCAGAGGGTCACTGTAGCAGGTATTAAAGGCGGTGCTGCCGACGCGGCGTGGCTCGCGGAAGTCGAACCCCGTGCCCTCTACCGGCAGGATCGTGCCGGTCGGGATCAGATTCGCATCGAACTCCAGCGTAGAGGCCATCGGAACGTGCAGCAGATCAGCATCAATCCGGGCAGAGCCAACCGTGAAATAAGGATGGAAGCCCGCCGCCACCGGTGCCGCCTCGTCCCCCAGGTTCTCCACCGCGAAACGGCACGTCATTCCGGTATCGTCCAGCCGGTACTCGACAGTCGCCCGCAGCGCGAACGGATAGCCCGGATTCTTGTCCGCGCCCTGTTCCGCCGCGAGAGTGACGGCGTTCTCCGACTGCTCGGTTATCTTCCAGATCTCACTACGAAAGAAGCCGTGGATCGCGTTGGGACCGTCTTTGTCCTTCCGCTCCATCTGATGCGTTTTGCCCTCAAACGTATAGCGACCGTCGCTCACCCGGCCCGGAAACGGGATCAGGACATCGCCCTGCCCCCCGACCTTTCCCGCCACGCTCGTGTAGCTGGTAATGATGTCCCGACGCGCGCCGTTCGCTGTCTCCCGCCAGAACCCTCGGAGCGATGCCCCATACGGCGCGGTCTTGAGGCGCAGATCCCCCCAGGCGAGCAGTATCTCGATGTCTTCGGTATTCTCGATTGCCATAATGCCCTCAGGATACCCGAATCGTGCCGGCACACGGAGGCGTGGCATTGCGGTGGGGCGATTGGAATGCCCGATCAGTTGATCGTCGGTTGGTCGAGGGAGGAGCCGGGAAGTTTTCGCTTATACCGTTGTCAGCAAAATGGGTGCGTGATATAGTAGGCGGTGTTTGGCGGTGTAGCTCAGCTGGTTAGAGCACGCGGTTCATACCCGCGGTGTCGGGGGTTCAAGTCCCTCCACCGCTATCGTCAGTTGCCATGGATACTATCCTCCGGTGTAGCCCATACCCTCGATCTTACGGGGTATGGGTTGTTTTTTGCCCGGATGCTCGCCAGCCCTGATGCCGGTCGCGGACTCAGTCGTCAGCCCTCAGCCCTCAGTCACTCCCTCGGCTCTGGCCTGAAGCCGGTCGGGAAAAGGACAATATCCTTTCCGTGTCGAATCCATTCGCCAGGCGATACACCCACGGGCAGATTCGTCCCCAGACCCTGGTCGCATCGCCGATCAAGAAAGCGGACAGTCCATGAACGATAGGCAACTCTTTCTGCTGATCGGGCAGTCGAATATGGCGGGACGCGGCACGGTTGAGCCGCGGGATCGGGTGACCAACCCGCGCATTGTGATGCTGACGAGGGAGCTGCAGTGGACGCCTGCGAACGACCCGGTGCATTTCGACAAGCCGGAGATCGCTGGGGTCGGTCTCTGCTCGGAGTTCGCCCGGGTCCTGATAAAGACCGACCCGCGCATCACCGTGGGACTCATTCCCTGCGCCTTCGGCGGCACCAGACTCGACGAGTGGAAACCAGGCGACAAACTCTACACCAACGCCGTCTTCCGAACCCGCAAGGCGATGGAGAGTGGCGCGCTGGCGGGAATCCTCTGGCATCAAGGCGAGTCGGACGCTGGGAGCGCGAAGGCGGCGACCTACCCGGAGCGGTTGGCGGCGATGATCTCCCTGCTGCGCCGCGACCTTGGGGCCAAAACGGTCCCCTTGGTACTGGGCGAACTTTGCCGCGCAAACCCTGTCTACGCTTCGTTCAACGCGGCGTTTTCCGATGTGGTTCGCCGCGTCCCCCACTCCGCTCTGGTCACGTCGGAGGACCTGCGCGACAAAGGGGACAAAACACATTTCGACGCGGAATCGCTGCGGGTCTTTGGCAGGCGCTACGCGGCGGTTTTTTTGAGACTGAAGGCAGCAGCGAACACTGCGAGGAGCGGAGCGGGCAGTCTGTGATTCCCGCATGGGGGGCGGCTGAAGCAGGGATACCGCCGTTTGCCGGTCAGGCTTCCCTGGTCGCGTGATCCGCTGGCACCTTTGGGGCACCAGAAAATTGGGAACAACCAGGTATGAACAAATCCGATGATCCTGCCGCCCCGAAGAACCAGCGGATCGAGACCGCTCCCCATGGTGGCCGCAACGCGGACGGTGACATCGTGGCGGATTCCACAGAGTCCAGTGGTCAGGGAGGAGCCTGGGAATCCAGTGGCGACCTACCCGACTCCGCTTCGCCCCGGGTTTCTTCCGCGACCGAGGCAGGCTACAGTAGCGGCCCTGCCGACTTCGAGGACGCGAAGCAGGAACAGGATCCCGCTGCTTAAAAAGGGTCCTGTTCCACTGCGCTGACTGCGCACCCTACCGACAGCGTTCCGGCAGCCCCTACAGGGCACCGCCCTGGTTTTCCGCGCCGCGCGCGGACCCCGCGATCAAGCGGACAAACGCCTGGATGCCGCTGATGACCTCTCGGTTATCGGTGAGTCGGCTCGTGGTCACCTCGAATTCACGGGCCAGAGCGTTCTGCCGCTCCCGCAGATCGCGCGCCTCGGCGCTCCGCTCCTCGGATTCGGTTTCGAGGCGGGTCCGCAGGCCGCCAATCTCGGAGGTGAGGTCGCGAGACAGCTCCTCGGCGGCGGCGAGACGGCCCCGCATCTCGGCGATGTCCTCCCGCGGGTAGCGTGCCTCCTCCCCGACCGCCGACAGCTTTTGTGACAGATAGGCATACCCTGCGACCGCGGGCCGAAACACCGTCGAGACGAGGTAAAAGAGAGCGAACCAGTAGCCCACCTGATGCTCGCCGGTCAGGTAGGCCACCGACGCCACCAGAGCCGCCGAGCCGAGGTGCGCCCCGACTGCCAGCAACCCCAGCCGCCCGCGCAGCGTGCGGACATACTCTGCCCGGCCCGCTGTCAGAGCAACGGAACGCTCCCGGGAGCGTTCCTGTTCAAAGGCGACCGCGCTTGCCTGGAAAAACAGGTCCCACGGCGCTTTCAGGATCACCAGCAGCCACAGCAGACAGAATGTCCCCATCAGCCAGTCCAGCAGGTGCCCGGAGGCCAGCGCGTCCCGAAACAGGTCGTCCAGGCCCGCGAACCGCGCCAGCACCGCGAGAACCGCCAGTCCCGCCAGCAGGCCGATAAAAGAAGAGATCCATCGCATCGCTTTTCGCCCTTTCCCTCGTTTGAACACTTCCTGAGTATCAGCGTATCGGAGGCCTTGTGAGGTACCATGGGTCGAAAGCACCAATTTTCTGGCAGAGGAGACCCGGAATCCCATGAAGTTCGTCCCTGTGCCGCTTCTTGCGGCGGCAGCCATTCTGATCACGAGCGCACGGGCGGCGGCTCCCGTTTCGACTCGCACGGTAACCCCGGGGGTCGGGCTGACTGGGATACGACTGGGAATGAAGCGCGACGCGGTGATTGCGCTGCTGGGCAGACCGACGCAAACCGCCCGCCTTTCCCTTGGCACCAAGACGCGCCTACCTGCCGCGCAGCAAGGATCGTATGCCGAGGACATCTGGCGAAGCGGCGGCGAGGTCCTTGTGGTCGTTCTTTCCCGTTCCCAGAAAGTCCTGCAGATCGGAGTCGCCGGGCCACCGTTCAAAACCACGACCGGCCTTTCCACGGGAAGCGTTTTTCCCGCTGTCCGTGCCAAACACCCCGGCATCACCGTGCGCAGTTATCAGATGGAAGACGCAGTGACCTTTTTCGCCGACGACGTGAAACGCGGGATCGCATTCACGACCTCTACCCAGGACGACCAGGCCACCTACGAATCGCTGTCGACCCTGAAGCCGGAACTGATGCTGGTTCATCCCGCCGGACAGCCGGTCCTTCCGGTGACAGACGCCGCCGTGGGAACGCCGGACACCACTCCGCCAGGGAGCAGCTACACCCCGCGCATCCAGGCCTGGTTCGCGAACCGCGCCAGGTGACGCAATCGCCCCGTCGTCTGATTCCCAGTGTCAAGCAGGCAGGATGGCGTCGGCGACCGCAGACGAGACCGCGCGGCGGAGCGGGATGTG
>JACMJB010000095.1 GCA_014380815.1 Armatimonadota bacterium | reverse complement strand
GCTCATTTGCTGGGTTCTTCCCCGCGGGTCTCAGTCTCCGCAGCCTGCCCCTCGCTCAGGAGACCCGATGGAGCGGGGGTAGCCCCCGTCGTTCCTGCTACCTCGGTCGTCGGCAACAGTGGCGGCGCAATGGGCCGAACGCTATCCAGGTTCTGCGTCTCCTGCATAATCGTATCCATGCCGGTCGCAGTTTTGCGCTCCAGCGCTTCCAGCCGATCTGAAAACCCGTTGGAGGAAAGGGCGGCGTTTTCCCCAACCTCCGCGCCGTCGCCCCCAGTGGCCTGTCGCGCGGTACGCTCGCTCTCCAGGCGCTGCGCCTCCGGGGACTGGTTGTACCGATCCGCCGCCTCGGATTGGATGATCGTCGCCATATCCTCGCTCTTCACGGAGGAGGCGGGGCGGGCGCGGGTTTCCGCCCATTCCCGTAGCCGCTCGATGCCCTCACTCATCGTGACCGAGAGCGGGATGGAATCCACGATCACCGCCAGCAGGTCCTGGGTCTCGACCTCCCGCCCCTTATCTCCGAAGGCTTTATACAGAGCAGCCACCACCACCTGCTCGATTTCCGCGCCGGAGTAGCCGACCGTCTGATGGGCCAGCCGGTCAAGGTCGAACAGCTTGGGGTCACGTTTGCGCTTTTTCAGGTGAATGGCGAAGATCTCACGCCGCTCTGCTTCGGCGGGCAGGTCCACGAAAAAGATCTCGTCGAAGCGCCCTTTGCGCATCAACTCGGGCGGAAGCTGGGAAACATCGTTGCTCGTCGCGACCACGAAGCAGGCTGCCTGCTTCTCCTGCAGCCAGGTGATGAACGAGCCGAATACACGGCTCGTTGTGCCGCCATCCGAAAACGGAGAGCTTTGCGTTCCGGCGAAACCCTTCTCCAGCTCGTCCAGCCAGAGCACACAGTTATGCGTGTAAAGATCATTCGCAATAAACGTATTGGGTTTATCGCAGACCAGATCATAAACGAACTCTGGCTTCTCCGCGTCTTCGACAGAAAGAACCGGCGACCAGCCGGTCGGCGCCGCGACCAAAGCGGCAAGCCGATCCATTCCCGCCGACACCGCTCCTTGTTCTTGCGCCCACGCTCTCATCTCCTCAACGATCGCTTGAAGTCGTTCGCGATTGGGATGTTCCGCTCCGTGTTCGTAGCGGTGCAGAAGGTCGGGCGAGGCGGACTGAAAGTGCGGTGCCCCCATTCCGATGTCCTGACGCACCTGTCGCAGCAGCCCTCCGACCGGAATGCAGTCCGCACGATCTTGCAGCGGCTCCGGCTCCAGCACGGAGGCCCATAAAGCCATTTGCTGGTTTCGCATCGGGTGTGCGGACCCGACTTCGCAAACAAATCGCCGAACACTATCGCAGCCGGTGATCTCGACACTGGAGGAGCCTTGGTTTGTGGTCAGAAAGCCGACTCTGCGCAGCACGGAGCGCAGCAGCTGATTTTGCTCCAGACTCTTCGCGGTGATCACGACCTTTGGGGCTGCCCCTTTGGCGCCGTCGGAAACATAGCCGCCACCATCGAAGCAGCCTCGGAGATAAGATCGCAGCAGTTCAGCGGGCAGAGACAGCAGATGCGCACGTACCGCCCGAAGCAGGCCCACCAGGAGGCGGTTGTCCACATGCGCGGCACAAGGGAGCGTGCTGGCTTGGTCTCCTCCCTTTGGACGGGGGTTTGTCCTGAGACCAAAGGCGCGCTCCAGTGCCTCACGGAACTGCTGGTGCCGGTCAGGATCGGTGCTGAGGAAACCGACGCGCGAAGTTTTGCCCAGGTGCCCGCTGCTGTCAATCAAGCCGAGCAGAAAAGTTGCGTCCTCGTTCAGAACGGCGGGCATTCGGGGGAGAACGTTCTGCAGTCTGCCGCGACGCCCGCGCTCGGACTTTGTCACGGTCTCCAGGAAAGGATACTGGGATGGGTCTGAAAGCGCTTCAAGGCGCACGAAATCACGGTCGCGCTGCCGTGCGGCGTACCGCCGCTGCGGCGTCTGCACCTCCGGGCGCGCAAATTCCAGCGCGCCGGGCGCATGGAGCCGCGTGTCGCCTGGCAGGAACTGGGTCATCGGCGGGGCATCGGCGCGAGTCGGGATCGTGCGCGGCATCGCGATGTAATCGCCGATCTGGAGCGCATCGGTGCGGACCCAGGTAAGCTGCCCCTCTCTCAGAACTGGATGCAGGTGATTGCTCGTCGCCTGGAGCGTTGTATGCAGGGTTTGAACGGTGAATAGATCCGGCGCGATGCGGCGGGTGACCGCCTGGACGGAGACCGGCGTCATCCGGAAGTTTTCGTCCAGCCCAAGGACCGTGAGCCGGGTCTCGCTGCCGTCATAAAGCTCCTGGATGGTGCGCTCGGAGCCGTCGGCAAGGGTGATCCGGGTGTCCCCGGCGACACAGGGAGCGACCGACTCGGCGGTAGCGATCGCCTTGCGCATGTTCTCCTCGGACGACCCGACGATGCCCGCGAAGACCTTGCCCACATCGAGGCGCAGAAGGGGCAGCCGCCATAAGCTGGCAATCGCCTTGGCGCTCAGCGATTTCCCGCAACCCTGGACGCCCAGCATCAGAACGCCGCGCGGCTCCGGCAGTCCGTATCGCTTAGCCTCCTCCGAGAACGATGCGGTGCGCTGCCCCATCCACTGTTTCAGCAGGTCCATGCCGCCAACATCGGAAAACGCCTCAGAGGCCCGGTAGTACTCCAGAATGCCGGACTTGCGGATGATCTGCTCTTTTTCCCCCAGGATCACGTCAATATCGAAGCCACGCTTCTGCACCAGGGATTTGGCGAAGACGTTTTCGGCCTCATTGGAGGTCAGGCCCGACGCGGCTTTGAGGATCTGTTCACGCTCCAGGGGGGTCAAGTCGGTCTTGATATTTGGAGTGGCACGAACGGATTGGATGATCCCCTCCAGCAGCCGGTCCAGGTCGTTCATCGTGGGGAGCTGATAATCCACGACCGTGATCTCTTTTTCCAGTTCGGGCGGCAGCTTCAGTAGCGGAGACAGAATAATCAGGGACTTGTAGCTGGTCTTCAGCAGGTGAACCAGGTCACGCAAACGGCGTGTCACCACGACATCGCTGATAAAGGGATGGAAGTCCTTGAGCACGAAGACACTCTGGTCCGGTGCGCCCATGATCTGGTCGAGCGCGGCGACCGGCTCGCGGGCAGCAGTGTTGCCGCCAAGTCCGGTGGTCGCGGTCCAGACCACCATTTTTTTGCCACGTCGCTGGCAGATCTCGCGCAGGGTCTCCTCGACCCGTCGCTCCTCCCAGGACACCACATAGATGATGGGGTAGCGGGCACGGATCAGGGTTTCGAGTTCAACCTCGACCGCCGAGGGCTGACGGGACGAGGGAGCAGGCGGCATGGGCGCGGTGGTCACGAGTCAGAGATTCTCCTAAAACGTTTGAAGCGGGGCGGCGCAGGCAAGCGGCGCCTTCCGAGATACTCTCATTATAGACCGCCGGGCAGGATTCCGACACCGAACCACCTAGAAATAACGCGCGGCCTCCGGCGAACCCGGCGCGATTCCGGATCGGGCCATCTCTTCGACCGCCTCCCGAAGCGATTCCCGGTCTTCGTCCAGGCGGTCGGCATCGAGTTCCGCCCCGTTCGTGGTGACTGGAAAGCCGCCGAGCCGGTGACGCAGATAGCCCAGCGCGACCGCCATTCGATCATAGGTTGCGAGCGGCGAGGGCGCTGTGGGAAGCTCGAAACCGAGGGCGATCCCCGGGATGCCCTCCCCTTCCGCGGCGCGCTCCGGCAGAAAATAGCCGGGCTGCCCCAGACTGCTCAGGGTAAAGCGCTTCGCGCCCGACAGCGAGTCGTACCAGTGGAGCAGGTCCATCTCACCCCAGGTCAGGCCCAGCGCATAGGCGGCTCGCCACACCTGCCGGGAAGAGAACGCCCGTCCTTGCGGTGTCAGGCGCATCTCGACCGCGCGG
>JACMJB010000013.1 GCA_014380815.1 Armatimonadota bacterium | reverse complement strand
TCGCGTTCGGACATTGGCCCGGATTCATCGAACGCCTCATCGTCACGCCAGCCACGAGCAAGAACAATCCAACCGCTCATTTTTCGAGCCGATCAAACATGCGGTCGAACAAGCCTTTATGCAGAGCAGATGCCGTTATCGTTGCCAGACTCCCCCTCGCCCGTCTGCGGGAGAGGGGGCAGGGGGGTGAGGGCTTTCCTACAGCCCACCCACAAATCGCCCAGGGTTCAGGGTACCGTTTGGGTCCAGCGTCTCTTTCAGCCGCTGCATCAGGGGGAAGGCGGGGGGCAGCGGGTGCCAGAGCGCGATGTTTTCCTCGCTGCGCAGAGCGAGCGGAGCGTGGACCTCGCTGATCGAGGCGGTGGTTTCAGATGCCCAGTTCAGCAGCGTCCGGGCCGCGCCGACACCGGTGCATGAAACCTCGATGATTCCCAGCGGGACAAGGGTTTGAACGGTCTCGCTGATGCCAAGAGCGGCGACGGCACAATGGGTGCGCCAGGCGTCGGAGGGGGAGACGCGAAGACGGATGTGGGCGTCAGTCGGCAACGGTTCCGCGACGGTGAAGGCGCTGTCCAGCAGTAAGGGGGCGCTGATGCCTAGTTCCTGGCAGAGGACATCCGCCGCATTACACTCGCCGTCCACGACCTCACGCGGCCCGCTCCAGGTGACGAATAGATGCCGCTGCCTGTCCGCCTCGTGGAACAGGGAGAGCGACGGGGAGACGCGGCGGGTGAGAAGCGCGGTCAGCAGGGGGGCGATGGTGTCGCTATTCGCACGGGTCAGGCGGAACAGCAGGGCGCACGTGGTTTCAGGTCTGGGGGCGACTTTGAAGGTCGCCTCGACAAGGACGCCGAGCGTTCCGAGCGCGCCGACATGCAGCTTGGGCAGATCGTAGCCCGTCACGTTCTTGACCACTTTTCCGCCGCCTTTGACCACGCGCCCCTGCGGGTCCACGACAGTCAGGCCGATGAGCCAGTCGCGGACGCGGCCATACCCTACCCGCGACGGTCCGCAGGCATCCATCGCGATGATGCCGCCCATGGTGGCGCGGTCCGCGTGGGGCGGGTCGAGCGGCAGGAACTGATTTTCTCTGGCGAGGACTGCCTGAACATCGGCAAGGGTCGCGCCCGCTTCAACGGTGACGGTCAGATCGCCCGGCTCGTGGGCGAGGACACGCCGGAACTGCGACAGGTCGAGCAGGATGTCTGCGCGCCGGGGCGGGTAGCCGTAGTCCTGCGCGGTCCCGCCACCCCACGGGATCACGGACTTCCCTGAGGCGTCCGCGTCCCGGATAACAGCGGCAATCTCATCCTGTGTGACAGGCTGAACGACCGCTGTCGGTTCAATCCCTAAGATGTCTGCGTACTGCATGAAGAACTGCCGCTACGCCATTTTCGCCGACACCGGGTCCAGGTAGTAGTCATGGGCGTGGAGGTCGGACAGGGTACGAAGCTCGGCGGGGGACAGGGGCGGCGTGTCAACCGACCGGGCCAGCTCTTCGAGCTGCGGGGCATCGTAGATGTTCGGCAGGACGCTGATCATGGTCGGCTCGGAAAGAATGAACTGGAGCGCGGCCTGCCCCAGGGTCCGTCCCGCCGCCTCGGAGATAAAGCCCAGCTTCTCGACCTTGAGCAGGCCCCGGTCCAGCCAGTTGCGCTTCTGCTCGTTGGTGGTCATGCGCCAGTTGCGGTGGTCGCCGGGCGCAAACGTGGTCTCTGTGTTGAGGTTGCCTTCCAGCAGGCCCGATGCGTGCGGGACACGCGCCAGGAAGCCCTTGCCCTCCTTCGCCGCCCTCTCGAAGTTGGGGTAGCCGATCTGCTGCTCGAACAGGTTGTAGATGATCTGGATAGCATCCATCTTTGTGCGCTCGATGATAAACGCGGTCTCGTCGATCTGGCGGTCGTTGATCGCCGGGCCGAGGGTCGCGCCGTAGGTCCGGATCTTCCCCTCCTGCTTCAGCGCTTCCAATTCGGCGAGGAGGTCGTCGCGCTGCAGTGCCTCGACACGCGGGTTGTGCATCTGGTAAAAGCCGATATGGTCGGTCCCCAGCCGCTCCAGGCTCTTCTCGACCGCGAACCGCAGGTACGACGGTTCCCAGTTCTGGGGACGCTCGCGCTGGTTCGGGTCGGCGACACTGTTGTAGATGTCGTAGCCGAATTTGGTCGCGATGGTAATCTCTTTGCGCTGAAACGGCGTAAACGCTTCGGCGAGAATGGTCTCCGCGCCGCCGTCGTCGTAGGTGTCGGCGGTGTCGTAAAAGGTGATGCCCAGGTCGTAGGCGCGGCGCAGCAGGTCGATCCCCACCTGCCGGTCGGTGATTCCCCACCAGGT
>JACMJB010000094.1 GCA_014380815.1 Armatimonadota bacterium | reverse complement strand
TCTCTCCCGGCGCGAACTTCGAGTCGTTTATCCAGGAGATGTCGCGGATCGTCGCGCAGGCGGGAAATCGTGTCGTCACGCCGGAGACAGCTCCCGCACTGTTTGCGCAGGTGCTGCCATTGTTCGCCCGTTACCGCCTTGAGCCGATCCTGCCGGGCCACGGCAAGTAAGCCGCCCCGGCAGCGGGGGTTTTGCCATCTCCGGAGACGCGGTGCGAAACAGCTCTTTCGCACCGCGTCTGGTCTGTGCGGGGGCTTTGATCCGTCAGGGAAGGATCAAAGAGCGCGTGGCCTGCTCCGTTTGCGAACGCGCGGATAGGGTCGCGCGTAAAAGGTCCAGCCAAAGAGCCATTCCCGCGCCGATTAGCAGTGCGAAGCCCGCGTTGACCAGGTAATAGCGGTGCAGGACGGAGGGGGAGAACAGCGTCAATCCCAGTGCGAGCAGCGCCCAGGCATAGGCGAAAAGGGCGAGGTAGGGACGGCGAGAGGCGGTGATGCCGACCGTGGCGCAGAAGATGAAGACCGCAAGTGCCTGCTCGAGTACCGACGTCTCCAAAAACCGCAGGAGGCCGACCGCGGGATCGAGGTCCCCGGTTTCGAGAAGATTCAGTGCGCCCCCCAGGCCTGCCAGCAGCAAAAAGCCACCCCAGATACCGCCCACCAACCAGAGGCACCTTGCGATCGGGGATAGGGTTCGCCCGTTCCGCTTCCGACGCGCGGAGAAGGTCACCGATGCCGCGCCCCAAACGAACAGGGCGAGGGTGATGGGATAGTAGCGCTGCGAGAGGATCGCCTCCGACAGCGCACCGGCCAGATTTGCACCCAGCCGAAAACCCCATGCCTGATTGCTGCCGTAGGTGTAGCCGATCAGAGTCTGAAGAAACACACTTCGCAGCGATAAGTACGCCAGCATCAAGACAAAAAACGGCACGATCCGCCGCAGTGCCGCCTGTTTTTGTGCTGCGTGCCCTTTGAGCAGTGGCTCTGCCTCCACCAGTGGAAGCAGTAGCGGGAGAAAGACCCCGGCTTCCTTGGTAAAGCAGACCAGCGCGTACAAAAGCAGTGGGACCGCACTGCGCCACCTGGGCGCAGTCGTAATCGCGCTGCTGTCGGTGCTGGTTTTGGAATCCTTGCTGTGACTCTGATTCAGGTAGGCCCGCAAAGTCCAGCAGAACAGCGCGAGGCTCAGTGAATCCGGCTGGTTTTTCCACAGCGCGTAAACCTCGGTCGTGATCGCCCCCTGACTCCCCAGAACAAAGAGGCCAGTCACGAAAGCTAGTCCCGACAACAGGGTCGCAGCTGGAATACAGGGCACTTGATATCGTCTGAACAGAGCGTCCGCGAGCCGGACAAACTCAAAAACCGCCCACAGATGAAGCAGGGTCGCCAGAACGTTATAGCGCCGCTCGTTATCGCCCCAGAGCTTCCACTGCGTCCAGAATAGCATCGAGGTCAGCGGGCGGTAAAACGGCACTTTTCCGACCCAGGTTCCGGTCCACCAGCGGGCCGTATCCAAGAAATGCGGCGCCTGCAGCAGCCCGTCATGGATCAGCCGCGTGTCAATGTCGCAAGTGGGTTCTCCGGGGGCGCCGGTTCCAGGCACAGCCCCTATCCAGGACGGCTGCCTCGGGGCGTCCGGATGCTGGAGGTTGACCCTCAGCGTCTGCGCACAGAAGTAAAGCGCGGTCGCGGCGACGAACAAAATTGCCGCAGTTCGCAGTCGGGGACGCAAGGCGGTGAAAAGAGTGCGAAAAACGAGACGGCGCATTTGCATGGGTTTGGCGACATCCTGCTTGGCTGGGCTGCCGTTGATCTTGCGGCTCTTCCTCCAGTGTACTCGTCTTCGGTCTGTATCCGAGACCTCACACGCGGACCAATCACAGGGCCTGCCGCTGTTTAGCCGCGCCGTGCAAAAGTCCGCGGGGTCAAATGGCATTCCGGCGTCCGCCATGCTAGGATACAGTCAGTTCGACGAGCGCGGCGAGGAACTTTTGCTCCCCGCCGCGTTCGCCTTTTTGAGGTATCCGCCGTGACCGATGCATCTCCGACGCCACTGCCCCCGCCCACCCAAAATGCCGCGCTTCTTGCCTGGGTCGCGGAGTGCGTCCGGCTCTGCCAGCCCGATACCCTTCACTGGTGCGATGGCTCCGAGGACGAAAAGGCAGCGCTGATCGCCGGGATGCTGGCGGACGGCTCCCTTCACCCTCTCCACGCAGCGCGGTTTCCCGGCTGTTATCTGCACCGCAGCAACCCCAATGATGTCGCCCGGGTCGAGCAGGTGACCTTTATCTGTTCGGAGCTGGAGGCGGATGCCGGGCCGACTAACAATTGGATGTCGCCCGCAGACGCCCGGGCAAAGCTCACCCCACTTTTCGACGGCTGCATGCGGGGCAGAACCCTGTATGTGATTCCATATGTGATGGGTCCGGTCGGATCGCCACTCTCCAAGATCGGGGTCGAGATCACAGACAGTGCATACGTCGCCCTTTCGATGCGAACGATGACCCGGGTCGGGACCGCCGCGCTGGAACAGCTCGGCGCAAACGGCGAGTTTGTGCCCGGCCTGCACAGCATCGGCGAGCTGGACCCCGCACGGCGCTTTGTCTGCCATTTCCCCGACGAGCGCCTGATCTGGAGCTACGGGTCCGGCTACGGCGGCAATGCGCTGCTCGGCAAAAAATGCTTCGCGCTTCGGATTGCTTCCGCCATGGCGCAGGGGGAAGGCTGGATGGCGGAGCACATGCTCCTTCTGGAACTGACCGATCCCCAGGGCGCGAAGACCTATTTCGCGGGGGCGTTCCCGTCAGCGTGCGGCAAGACAAATCTCGCGATGCTGATTCCACCGCCCGCTCTTGCCACGCAGGGATGGCAGGTGCGCACCATCGGTGACGACATCGCGTGGATGCATGTCGGAACGGACGGCAGGCTCTGGGCGATTAACCCCGAAGCGGGCTTTTTCGGGGTCGCGCCGGGAACCAGCCACCAGACGAACCCGAATGCTCTGGCAACTACGGAGCGCAATACCCTCTTCACCAACGTCGCCGTGACCGATGATGGCCTTCCCTGGTGGGAAGGTATTGGCTGGGAGCCGGAGACGAATGCCTTTCTGACCGACTGGAAAGGGAACCGCCGCCCGTTCTCGGACCAGTCCGAGCCGTTCGCCCACCCCAATTCTCGCTTTACGGCTCCTGCCGCGCAGTGCCCCTGCCTCTCGCCGCACTGGGAAGACCCCCAGGGCGTTCCGATCAGCGGCATCTTGTTTGGCGGGCGACGTAACACGACGGTTCCGCTGGTGCTGGAGGCCTTTTCCTGGCAGCATGGCGTCTTTTTGGGCGCGACCATGGCATCGCGCACCACGGCGGCGGCAGCGGGCGCGACCGGTGTTCTGCGGCGAGACCCGTTCGCGATGCTCCCCTTTTGCGGCTATCATATGGGCGATTACTTCGCGCACTGGCTCCAGATGGGCCTGCGTATTCCGCGACCACCCGCCGTTTTTCAGGTCAACTGGTTTCGCAAGGACGCCGACGGCAGCTATCTCTGGCCTGGCTATGGAGAGAACCTGCGCGCGCTGATCTGGATGAACGAGCGGATCGCTGGCAGGGGAAGCGCGGTGAACACACCGGTGGGTCTTGTCCCGTCCCCGGGTGATCTGCACCTTGCGGGTCTGGATGTGCCGGCGGATCGGGTCGCCGCCGCACTTCAGGTGCGCACGGAGGAGTGGGGGCAGGAGATTCCTGACATCAAGGAGCATTTCGCCCGCTTTGGCGAGCGGCTGCCCAGGGAACTGCGGGGCGAGCTTGCCGCGCTGGAGCAGCGTCTCCGCGATTGAAGGGGATTCACGGACGAGGAGTGGCGAGAATCCCCGTGAGTGCCGGTTCCCGTGCGGCACCCGAGGGGAGCGTTTGCAGCTCCCATAGGGTGACCAGCGAAACCGAGTCACCGGGCTTTTGCAGTGCTTTTCTCGGGGATGTCAGCTCTAGCTCCACATACGGGGCGATCCCCCGCTTCGCGTCGTTTGCGCTGTCCGGGCTGCTGTAGATCTGTGCACGCTCACCCGCCGCGTATCCCGGCGTCTCTGCGGAAACCCCTTCCTGCCGTACCGTCAGCAGCGTGTCTCCCAGTACCACAGCCAGAAGATCAGCGTCCAGCCCGATTTTGGCGGACCTGTCCGCTGCGCGCACCGCCCGGAGCAGACCGTTTTCTACCGTAACGGCGGCGAATGAGTCCCCGCTGCTGCCGAGGGGTTTCCAGCCGGCAACGGGTGAGGTCTGTGGCAGCAAACGGGCGTAGACGATCCCGGGTGCGGGGATCTGCATCACGGCCCAGGCCGCCAGCGGCGGGGATACACTCGTGCGGACCTTCACCAGTCGCGTCTCGATCCGGACGCGGGTCCCAGTCGGGGAAAGCGTAATGTCGCGGACGATGCGAAGACCGAAACCGATGACCAGCGGCGAGGTGATGCGGACCGCGCCGCCGCCGATCTGCTCCAGTAGGTAGGGAACCTGATCCGCGCCAGCAGGCGGCGGCCAGTCCCGTCCGATACGCTGGGGCCACTCGTCTTGGGGCCAGGGCCACGCCTTGTCTCCCCCGAAGTTTGGCCAGTCACCGGGTTTGGCGGGCTGTCCGGCGGGGATCGGATTCTCCCAGAGCTGGTTCGGCCCGCCGATGTAGCCGTAACGCATAATGCGCGCGATGGCGGGAACGACAACCACCTCGACTGTGCCATTGGAAAGGCGGAATGAGTCTGCCCACCCCTTGTAGTTGGTCGGTGTGATGGTCACAGCATTCACTGGTGTCACTTGAGCGGGCCTCGCCACCAACCCGGTACTCGCCGCTTTCGCGGATGCCTCAGGGGCTGCCGAACCAACGCCGACCAGAACGGCGGCGGCCCCACCGACAAATCGCGCAGGGATGCTTCGGTGCATTCGTGCTTTGTTTCCTTCCCGGAAAGTCTGCCGGATCGCGGCACTACTTGAAATCGCGGACCGTGAGAACGTCATCGAAGAACGGCTCATCGCGCCACAGGTGTTCGGCGACAAAGCCGAACGCGTCCTCCGCAGTCTTCGTATCATAGAGGCACGCGGTGGGCGCAAGGTCGGCGACCTGCTCCGCGAGGGCGGGAAAATGCTTGCGGACCAGATCCCGGATGTCCAGCGTGGTCATCGAGTCGCGGGCGGCGATGATCGCCGTGGTATTCGTGCCCTCACGAGCGTTCTCAATGGCGAGCCGAAAAGCGCGGGCAGCATCGCGTCGGTCAATGTAGGACCAGAGATCGTCTGCCCGCTCGGCGTCACTCTGCAGGTTGTTCTTGCGCCATCGCCGCCATCGGTTATCCTCATTGAGCCGGACAACCGAGGTGAGGCGCAGACTGACGGTTGTCATTCCGCTTCGGCGCGTGTAAGCCGCCGCAGTCTCCTCGTTAAGGAGTTTGGAGAGACCGTACAGATCCTGCGGCAGATTCGGATGTTTCTCGTCCATCGGGAGATACTGCGGGTCAAAAGGATGAAGCGCGAAAAAGATACCGAATGCACAGCAGGTGGAGGCCAGCGCAACCCGTCGGATCCCATGCGCCTCCGCCGCGGCGAGAAGCTGCTGGGTTCCGGTCACATTGACCGCGAACATCTCCTCGTCGCTGTGTCCCGGATTGGGGATTGCCGCCAGGTGCGCGATCGCGTCGCAGCCCTCGGTGGCGCGGAGCAGATCGAACCGGGCGGTCAGGTCCCCGTAGATCACTTCGATCCCCTGCTTCAGATCGTCGCCACGGGGGGGCGCTTTGTCGAAGCCCCGCACTGCGTAGCCGTGCGCGAGGAACTCGCGCGCGACCTGCGCTCCGACCGTCCCGCTGGTCCCAGTTACCAAAACTCGCATGAAATCGTTCGCCTTTTGTTTTACTGAAGGAGGAGATCTATCAAACGGTACCCCTCCTCAACAACGAGGCGAGTCTCTTCCAGGGCACGCTCGTCGAAGGGGAGCGTACTGGAACCTTCTTTGGTGGAATCATACAGGAGGAACGGCACCGGGCCGGGGCGGTGCGTCCGCAGTGCGATCGGGGTCGCATGGTCGGGAGCGACCAGCAGGCGAAACGGCTGCCGACGCTCGGCGAACCCCGCCAGCAGCGGACCGACCACCAGCCGATCAATATCCTCAATGCTGCGGATCTTGTGTTCGAGGTTTCCCTCGTGACCCGACTCGTCAGGTGACTCGATATGCAGAAAGAGAAAGTCCGCTCCGCCCTCGAAGAGCGCAGCGAGACCGTACTCCGCCTTGCCTCGGTAGTTGGTGTCAATATACCCGGTCGCGCCCGGCACCTCGACCACTCGCAGTCCCGCGCATCGTCCCAGCCCCCGCAGCAAGTCCACAGCGGTGATCACCGCACCGGTGACGCCCCGCTCCCCGAAAAACGAGGGCAGGGTCGTGGGCAGGCCCTGCCCCCAGGGCCAGAGCGTGTTGGCAGGGAACTTGCCATCGTCCCGCCGCCGCCGGTTGATCGGATGCCTGTCCAGCAGATCGAGCGAATCGAAGATCAGGCCGCGCAGTTCCTCCTCGCCGTCCCCTTTCGGCAGATACGGTTCCAATAGCTTGTTCTGAATGTCATGCGGGGGCGTAGTCTGGACATCTATCGAGCCATCTGTCCAGCGCAGGATATGGCGGTACTGCACACCCGGAAAAAAAGTCAGTCGGCGTGAACCGAACTTCTCCTGTACCAGTGCCATCAGGACCCGCGCCTCATCAGTCGTCACATGCCCTGATGAGTAGTCCAGCATCGTCTCGCCGTTGGTCGCCACCAGGGAGCAGCGAAACGCGACATCGCGCGGGGTCAGCGGCACTTCCAGCGCGGCGGCTTCAATCGGCCCACGTCCCGTGTAATACTTTGTCGGGTCGTAGCCGAGCAGGGACAGGTTCGCCACATCAGAGCCGGGATACATCCCGTGGGGGACCGTCAGCACACTCCCAACGCGCCCCTTGCGGGCAAGCGCATCGAGATTCGGTGTTCGAGCAGCCTGGAGAGGCGTTTTGCCATCCAGTTCGGGAAGCGGATCGTCGGCGGCCCCATCGGGCACGAGAAAGATAGTTTTCATAGCGTCACGGTAGAATGGCCGGAAGGGTCCTGCGCATACGGCTTATTGTAACGCATTTTGGATGCCGTGACGGTCTAACGGTCTAACAGTCTAACGGTTCATTCGGTCTTCCAGGCCCGCTTTCACCCGAGGCCATTCCCCCGCAATGACGCTGTACATCACCGTGTCGCGCACGAAGCCATCGGGCAGGGTCATGTGCGCGCGCAGAACGCCCTCTCTAATCGCCCCAAGGCGCTCGATGGCTGCCTGAGACTTGAAATTCCGGGAGTCCGTCTTGATCTGGACCCGGTTCGCGCCCAGCGTCTCGAAGGCATGGCGCAGCAGCAGATATTTGGCTTCGGTGTTCAGCGCCGTGCGCTGATACGCTGTCCCAAGCCAGGTACGACCGATCTCCAGCGAGCGGTGTTTTCCGGCGATGTCACCATAGCTGGTGCTTCCGGCAACGGCACCGGCAGCCCGGTCCACGATCGCGAAAGGTACCCCGGTGCCTGCCTCCGGCTCGCGGGCGACCGACTCGATCCAGGCACGGAGAAGATCAGGCCGCCCGATGTTGCCGAAACTCATATACTGAAACAGAGCCGGATCGTCGCTGACTGCGGCAAGCCCCGCCGCGTGGCCCGGCATCAGCGGCTCCAGGCGGACATGCGCGCCCTCCAGAACGACCGGATAGATCACAAAAGGATTGGTTTGGAGGGCTGGCATTGTTTCGATCCGTGCGATGATGGTCGGCTGCTAGATGTCGCCGATTTCCGCAGCGTGGGCTGGTGGAAACCGCTTCTCTCGTCACCGCGTTCGCCGACGCATCTGCGAAAGCGCGGAAGCGGCGAGGACAGAGAGAGCGCCCGCTAACTGAGAAGCCTGGCCCACAACGATTCATTTGGGGCGTTGTCTTAGCGTAGTCGGGTACGGCGCGTCTCGTTCGAAGTCAGCCTTTACTGGCTGCTGGATTTATCGTATCACTGCGCCGGGGGAGGGGCGTGGCCCGTCAAACGGCGGTAGGTGTCGCAGTTCTTATTGGTGTGACAAACTCTGCGCATACCGTGCCAGCTCTTCGTCAATCGGCAGTGCGGTTCCCAAATAATCTATGCTTGACGTGTGGCGGTTGAACACGGCGGGACCATTGCCCGCAAGGGCGTAGCGAAAATCGCCGGTTTCGCGGTAACGGCGTGAGGTGTAGAAAAAGACCCACCCGTAGGGCGTTTCGATAGTTTCCTCTTCAATAATGACCAAGTCGTCACCCTCAACGTCGTAATGGGCGTTGATGTCCTTTGTCACGAGGTCCAATGCTAATTTTATACTCATGCTCATACCCACCTACAGTCAATGCGTTTTGGGGGGATTCAGACCGCTCTCACATCAATAGGTGTAACCCCAGATAGGCTTGCACTAGCTTTCGGGCAGGGGCTTTTCCAAAACGAGCCAACAGGATAAAGTCATGCGAATCACTCGCACTCGCTTCGCAACAAGAAGAGCTGCCCCCACTCGTGCATCGCACTGAGAATCGGCTCTAGTGTCTGCCCGTACTGCGTGAGCGAGTATTCGACCTTTGGCGGAACCTGCGCATATACCTCGCGGTGAATAATCCCGTCCGCTTCGAGTTCGCGCAGTTGCTGCGTGAGCATCTGCTGGGTAGCGCCGGGTATCGCCCGCCGCAGTTCCCCAAAGCGGCGTGTGCCGGTCAGTAATTGATGCAGAATCAGCGGCTTCCACCTGCCCCCGACCACCGCAATTGTCGCCTCGACCGAACATAGTTTCCGCTTGTTTAGTGTATCCAACTCGGATTGTCTCGCCTTAGTATGATTTTTAATAGTATAACAGAAAAAACTGCGTACTTGTGAAAATCAAACTCTGGTTTTATACTTCTTTTGTCGTCAGGAAATATCTCTGGGACGGCCGAGGAACAATCAGCTCATGAACGCATCGCAGATTCGTTTGACTTACATTGGCGGACCCACTGTTCTTATCGAGATCGGTTCGCTCCGCTTTTTGACCGACCCAACGTTCGACGCTGCGGGCGGCGACTACGACATTGGAGTTGCCGTTCTGCATAAAACGCAGCCGCCTGCGCTTTCGCCCGCCGCACTCGGCGCGATTGATGCAGTGCTGTTGTCGCACGACCATCACGCCGACAATCTGGATACCAATGGTCGCAAGTTCCTCCCGGCGGCAAAGGCCGTGCTGACCACTGCGTCAGGCGCGGAACGTTTGCAACTCCCAAACACACGCGGGCTAACCCCGTGGAATTCGGTCCCCGTCTCCGATGCCGCTACCGGGTTCGAGGTGCGGGCGACGGCGACCCCAGCGCGGCACGGCCCCGAAGGTATCGAACCCGTAATCGGTGATGTCAT
>JACMJB010000093.1 GCA_014380815.1 Armatimonadota bacterium | reverse complement strand
GATGATATTCTTGGCCTGGGCATCGCTGATCTGCTTTGCCGAATGCTGCTTGATCACGTGGGCCGCTTCGTGCCCGACCACGGAGGCCAACTCATCGTCGGAGGTCGTGATGTCCACTAACCCCTTGTAAAAATAGATCGGCCCGCCGGGGAGCGCAAAGGCATTCACCTCTTTGCTGTCAATCAGCTTGACCGTGTAAGGCACGTCGAAATCCTGCCGGGCAAGCGGGATGATCCTTGCCGCGACTCTCTGAAGCTGTTCGTACTGCGGGCCGCTGGTAATGACGCGGTTCTTCTGCTCGATTTCCCCTGCGGCCTGCTGCCCGATCCGTACCTGGTCGGACTTGGAGAGAGTGTTGCCGAAGCGTCCGCCGCTGCAGCCACTCGTTGCCACGCCTCCAAGTATCGTCCCTCCCAGCAGAAAAACTGCCGCTGCCGCCCCGCTAAATCGCTTTATCATTTTCTGCCGATCCATCCGTCGTCACATCACTGCCTTTTTACCGCTTCACCGGAATGGGGGAGGTATCCGCCCCGGGCTTCGCCCCTTGCGGGGATTTCCGGCCCTGTTCCCAGAGCGTCCCGGCGCGGTCGCTAAGGGATTGTATCGTCCGCTGAAACTCCGCCAAACGGCTGCCGCTGATCGCACCCACGTTCTCGGTCGCCTTTTTCGCCGCCTCCGTCGCCAGGGTCATCTCACGGCTCGCCTCCGCGTATTCCTTGCGTTTCAGATGTTTCTGCGCTGCCTCATAGTGGTTCCGGGAGTCCGTCAAGAGCGCTGCGGGATCGCGGTTCGGCACCGGCGCTGCTGCCTTGCCGTTCCCGGCAGGCCGGGTCGCGGCAGCGTTCCGCTGCTTGAGTGACTCTATCTCCCCGCGAAGCCGGGCCGTTTCCCAGGTGTTGTACCCAACCAGTCCGAGGATCGCCAGCAGAAACAGAACGCGAAGGAGCGCGCCGAAAATCTTACCCATCTTTTATCGCCGCCTTCCCCGCACCGCCATGCCGGTGGTGCATCCAGGTCTTGAAACGCTGTTCCAATGCCAGCGATACTTGCCCGCTTCGACTCAGCAGCAGGGGACGAGCACCGGGGCGTGTCAGGGAAAGTCGCGTGTTGTGGCGGTCCCGCGCCCCCCAGCGATACTTATAACCCTCGTTGCCTCGCAGAAAATCGAACTCCGCTGCGCCGTCCTGTTCGATGGCATGACGCATCGCATGAGCGGTCAAAACGGTCCCCAGAGACAGACGCGCCAGACTCGGCTCGAAACCCCCAAGGTAGTAGTAGCAGACGGTCCCTTTATGAAAACAGTACAGCGAGGCCCGCGTCTCGCCGTCCAGGAACAGCGTAAACAACCGCAGTCTGTCGGTCTGGAGGAGTGCGCGCGCGGCGTCGGTGTGAAATGCCCGCGCCTGCCGGGATGCAAACGCGCCCGGCAGCCATCGCTGGTTCCATCGGCGCTGATGCAGTTCGAAAAAGTCGCTGAGGTCCGCTTCCAGTGTCTCGGCATCCGCAAGGCGATACTCCACCAGATACTGCTTTTCCAGGGCGCGGGCATAGTACCCGATGTTCTGGCGCAGTTTCTTGGGGAGGACTGCGCGGAAAGCGTCCCAGGAGGGGGCAAGCGGCAGAAAGGGACAGGTCTCACCGATCCACGACTCCGCGCGTACCGGCGAGGCAGGACCCGTATCCGCGCCCCGCAGTGCGACCGCGCCGGGGGCAAGCTGCTGCAGGTCTACCCAGTCCCAGCGCCGCCGCTGCTCCCAAAGAAACGCTCGGAACGCACGGGAAACCTGCTCTTCGAAACCCGGTGCCGCAAGAAGATCCAGATAGTCGGAGCCGCCATTACCGACAAAGCGCAGAGTGCGTAGCGCGGAAGGAAACGCCCCCATGAACAGGGCCGCGAATCCGACTGTAACCCCACCCTCCCGAAAGACCAGAGCGACAAGCCGCTTTCCCGCGCCGTGATGCCGCCACCATGCCTCGGTCCACTCCCAAGTCTGGAAGAGGGTCGCGGTCGGTGAGGCATCGGCGATGCGCGCCCAGTCCCGCGCATGCTGCCCGGTCAGCGTTTCCAAGCTGCTGCTTTCGTGAACGTCCACCGGGTATTTTTCTGTCGCTGTTCTTCGGAGTTTCGGGTGAGGGAGGTCCCTGCTGGTATTATAACAAGCCGAACCGGGTCACGGCAAACCTTGCCTAAGCGCCTGCCGCCTCTGGAGCACCCTCCGGCTTCTTTGGATGTCGCTTGCGCCGAATCACCGAATACACAATGTATAGCCCGATCCCGCCGAGGACCAGATAAGAGACCGGCCCGACATACCGGGAGACTGCCTCATAATTTTTTCCCAGCAAGCTGCCCAGATAGCCGAGCAGCGTGGTCCAGGCTAGCGTTCCAAAGAAGGTATAGAGCAAAAACTTGCCCAGATTCATCTTCGCCATTCCGGCCGGGATCGAGACTAAGGAGCGAACGCCGGGCACGACCCGGCCCAGCAGGATACCCTTGCTGCCGTGCTGATCGAACCACTCCCTTGCATGGGTGACCTCATCCCCGGAAACCGTCAGCCAGGCGCCATATTTATCCGCCCAAACCTTGAGCCGCTCCTCACCGACCACCCTGCCAAGGTAGTAGAGGGGAAGCTGACCGATCAGCGAGCCGAGCGTTCCCGCCGCGATCACCAGCGGCAGTGACAGCTTACCCTGACCGGTCGCGGTGAACCCGGCAAGCGGCATAATCAACTCCGAGGGAATGGGGGGGAAGACATTTTCCAGAAACATCAAAAAGGCGATCCCGAGGTAGCCCCAGGAACTCATCAGGTTAATGATCCAATCTTGCATAGCGAAATCGTCCTCTGAGGGGGTCTTACCCGGCAGCGGCATTTTCACCACTTGGTTTGACAGTTTTCCCGAGTTTGAGTTACCATCGTACCGGTTCTGGACGCCGCCGCGGGCGATCCGCGCATTCAGGAGACTTTACGACTATGAAGGGCATCATTCTCGCGGGAGGCAGCGGCACGCGGCTTTATCCGGTAACAAAGGCGATCTCGAAACAACTGCTTCCCGTTTACGACAAGCCGATGATCTTTTATCCGCTGGCAACGCTGATGCTGGCGGGCATCCGAGAGATTTTACTGATCTCCACCCCCACGGACCTTCCGCAGTTCCGGAGTCTGCTGGGCGATGGCAGCCAATTCGGCGTCTCGCTCTCCTACAGTGAGCAGCCGCGCCCGGAAGGGCTTGCACAGGCCTTTCACATCGGGGCAGGATTCATTGATGGTGGGCCTGCCTGCCTTGTCCTTGGCGATAATCTGTTCAACGGTGACAAACTGCCCGAACAGCTGAAAGCTGCCTCCGCTCAGCCGGAAGGGGCGACCGTATTCGGCTACCGGGTCTCCGACCCGGAGCGCTACGGGGTAGTCGAATTCGGCTCGGATGGCATGGCGGTCTCTCTGGAGGAAAAGCCCACCGTACCAAAATCCAATTATGCCGTCGTCGGTCTCTACTTCTATGACCAGCAGATCACCGAGATCGCCGCGGGCATCCAGCCTTCCCCGCGCGGCGAGTTGGAGATCACGGATGTCAACAAGGTCTACCTGCAGCAAAAACAGCTTCATGTCGAGAAGCTGGGGCGTGGGACCGCCTGGCTGGATACGGGAACCCACGATTCGCTGCTGGAGGCCAGCAACTATATCGCGGCGATCGAGCACCGCCAGGGACTGAAGATCGCCTGCCTGGAAGAGATCGCCTACTCGTGCGGCTGGATTGATGCGGACGCCGTGCTGAACCAGGCCCACAGCCTTGGCAAGACCGAGTATGGTCAGTATCTGAAAGACCTGGTGAAAGATCGTCATCCCGCGGAACGCGGCGATGCCATCAAATAGGCAACCGCCTGGAGGAGCAAAGCGAAACTACCATGCCTGAAAAGCTCAGCCCGACCGACATTGGCCCGGATTTCCGGGACCTCGTTTCGACCCAACAATATGGCGGCGCGACCCCGATCGAAGGGGTGCAGCGCGTGGATCTGCGCCTGATGATTGATGATGGGGGCAGCTTCGCCGAACTCATCCGCCTGGACGATAAGGGTCGCCTCCTCGCCTTTCCAGAGTTTCAGGTGCGGCAGTCGTCGTACTCGGAGGTGCTGCCGGGTGCGATCAAGGCGTTTCATCTCCACTACAATCAGGATGATGTCTGGTTCGTCCCGCCCACGGACCGGCTGTTGATCGGGTTGATTGACTGCCGGGAATCGTCGCCGACTTATAAATCCAGCATGCGATTTGTGATGGGCGGCGGCAAGGCGCAGGTACTGTTCATCCCGCGCGGCGTCGCGCACGGCGGCGGCAATGTCGGCAAGGACCCGGTCACTATCCTGTACTTCGTGAACCAGCACTTCGATCTCAGCAGCCCGGACGAGCATCGCCTGCCCTGGGATACGCTGGGTACGGAGTTCTGGGAGATCACGCAGGGCTGACCGCCACGGCGGGGCCGGTCGTGCGGCGGTACGATAGCACTGTTATGAGCAGCAACGACCCGTTCCCAAACGCCTCCGCCGCACCGGCCTTCCCGACCGTTCGCTGGAAAAACGAGACCGCTACCTTTGTGGCTGCCCCGGTGGAGGCGGAACGGGACCGATCCGTACCCGCGCCCGCCGCGCTGGTCTTCCCGTTCTACGGCGACCGTGTCGTTCTCGCCGACATCGTGTCGCGGGGCTGGTGCATCCCGAGCGGGCATATCGAGGCCGGGGAGACGCCGGAACAGGCCGTTCGCCGCGAGGCGGAAGAAGAGGCCGGGATCACGCTGGGCCGGGTCGCCCACCTGGGCTGGTTTGTGCTGATCCATACGGAAACAGGCGCTCTGCGTCACGCACCGACTTTTATTGCCGAGGTGCGCAGTCTGGGCGGAGACGTTCTTGCCGAGGAATCCCGCGGAGCGCAGCTGGTGAACGCCGAAGATATCGCCGACCTCTATTTCGCCTGGGATGCGCTTCTCGCCGAAGTCTTCGATTACGCCTACTCCGCGAAGGACCGGCTATTCCCGGCCGGGTTTTCGATCCGCGCGCTGACCGAAGGCTGAAATATTTGACGTACGGGGGAATCCTCCGCATGCAAGCCTTGATTTTGATTAACGGTGCTCGCACCGGCCTTTTTAGGAGCAACTGCAGCAATCATGAAGCGACTTCTTGTTACCGGCGGTGCCGGGTTCATCGGCTCCAATTTTGTCCGCTACGTGCTGAATAAGTACCCGGATTATCGGGTGATCGCGTTCGACGCCCTTACCTACGCGGGTAATCTGGACAACTTTCAGGATCTATGGGACAATCCAAACTTCCAGTTTTTCCAGGGGCGTATCGAGGACGCCACCATCGTGGATAACCTGGCACGGAACGTGGATGCCATCCTCAACTTCGCGGCTGAAAGTCACAACGACCGCGCCATCCTGGACCCGGAGACGGCGGTCCGCTCTAACTTCAATGGCGTCTGTGTCCTCCTGGAAGCCGCGCGCAAATTTGGACACGAGCGCTTCCTGCAGGTGAGCACGGACGAGGTGTACGGAAGCACGACCGATGTCTTCATTGAGGGCGGGCCGCTCGAACCGAACCAGCCCTATTCGGCGGCAAAAGCGGGCGGCGAGCTGATGGTGCGCGCGTACAATGTCACCTTTGGTGTCCCGACGATCGTGACACGCGGCTCCAATACCTTCGGGCCATACCATTATCCCGAAAAGCTGATTCCGCTGTTCATCACCAACGCCATTGATGACCTTCCTCTGCCGGTCTACGGCGATGGCAAGCAGGTGCGCGAATGGATGTACGTGCTGGACCACTGCAAGGGCATTGACATCGCATTTCACCAGGGGACGCCTGGCGAGGTCTACAACGTCGGTGGAGACCCGTCCTGCGAACGCTTCAACATTGATGTCACCAAGCAGATCCTCACCTATCTGAACAAGCCGGAGTCGCTGATCCGGTATGTTCAGGACCGGCCCGGGCACGACCGCCGCTATGCCATGGACTGCACCAAGCTGCGCGCACTGGGCTTTGACCCGGAGACCGACTTCGAGAAGCGCCTGGAGGAAACGGTCCGCTGGTACGCGGAGAACGAAGCCTGGTGGCGCAAGATCAAGGAAAAGCAGGCCGATTACAAGGCGTTCATGGATAAATGGTACGCCGAACGAAAATGAGGCAGCCCTTGCCCTGAGTCCAGGTGCGCAGGGGCTGCCATCCGCCGCGAATCCCGGTTTCCGTGCCGCGCCCCAGCGCGTAGCGTCGCCCTGAAAGAAAGAAGCCCGATGCCCGAAGCCGCCATCGAGACCCCACCAACCCAGCTTTACCTGATCCGCCATGGGCAGGCGATTGTGAACGTGGAGCCAATCATCGGCGGGATGAAAGGGGACCGGGGCCTGACCTCCCTTGGTATCGAGCAGGCGACACTGCTGCGGGACCGGCTGATGGATTCCGGGGAAGTTCGGCCCGACGTGCTGATCGTCAGCACCCTGCCGCGTGCGCGGCATACTGCCGAGGTTCTCGCCCCTGCCTTCCCCGGTGTCCCGGTGGAGTTCGACGACGAGGTGCAGGAGCTTCGGTCAGGGGAAGCAGGGGATGGCTTGACCATTGATGAATACAAGCGCCGTTTCGGGTGGGTCCCCTTCGATGAGGAGCCGCTGCGCCCCGTGGACCCCGCAGGGGAAAGCTGGGCATCGTTCATCCTGCGGATCGCCACGGCCCTGGCACGCATCACGCGCGTCCACGCGGGGAAAACCATCGTCGTGGTCTGCCATGGTGGAGTCATTGATGCCTCCTTTCTGTACTTCTTTGGAATGAATGGGCTGGCCTTCCCGCCCGCCGGTTTCGCGACCCAGAACACCTCGTTGACCCACTGGGAGTATCTCCACAACCAGGGGAAGCTCCGCTGGCGCCTGGTGTCCTACAACGACGCCACGCATTTAAAGCCGCTGGGCCGCCCCCGTGCCATCGAGGGGATTGACTATGCGGAGACGATTCGGAAACGAGATCTGGATCCATCGCTGAAACCGCTGGAATCGGTTCTGCCTGCCGAGCAGGATAGCACCGGCGCGGTCTGAACTCTGCCGATGCCCACACGAACCGCTGCCCTGCCATCTGCTCGAAACCCTCGCCGGTGGTTTTGGACGCGGCG
>JACMJB010000092.1 GCA_014380815.1 Armatimonadota bacterium | reverse complement strand
GCCCGTGTCCGTGCCCCGTTATAGATGAAGTTACCGATGCTGCCGACCAGCAGCAGCACCAGCACGATCAGAATGATACGTCGCGTTGTCACCGTTTTCTCGCTCCCCGTTGAACCCGACTCACGAAAGAGAGTCGGAGATGATCTGATTTCAGCCCAGAAGCCGCCCATAGCGCAGTGCGGAGAATATCGCCAAAGCGACTGTCAGCGCAATCCAGAGTCGCCACTGCTTCCCCACAGTCGCCGCTTCCACCAGCAGAACAAAGAGCGGAAACAGAGTCGCGATAGAGACCTGGACCAGCGCATCCGGCGTCGGCTGTGGTCCCAGCGTCTCGCGTGCGAGTGCTCCCGCCGCGACCAGCCCAGCGGCAATCGGCAGCAGACACAAAAACCGGGCCAGAGTGGGCAGGTGCCACCGAATCCCGATCAGAAGCACCATCGCCGCCAGCACACCGGCCACCGCCCAGGCCTCCAGCAGGTTGTTGAATCGCCCCATGCGCCCCAGCGCCAGCGAAGGGACTGCGGTGATTGCAGCGGCGGGCGGCGACAGGCTCAGCGCCAGCAGCGGCCAGAACCACCAACGATGTTTCACCACCGGCGCGCCGTTTCCCTCCCGCTTCGCTTCCGTGGGGGCGGGGGCAGCGGCGGCGGCGGCAGGCACTCGGACTTCTTCTGGCTCGCGAAGACGAAGCCGGGCGGGCGCCGCGACAGTCGGCATCTCGGCGGCGGGCGCACGGATCGGGTCAGGCAGCCGCATCGCCTCAGGCACCGAGGGGTGGGAAAGAAGTGGCATCGGCTCCCCGGCAGCCGGGGCCGGGCGGCGCAGGCGGAACCGGGGGATTCTGCGACCCAGCGGCGGGACCGACCTCGCATCCACCAGCGCGGGCAGCGTTCCAGGGTCCGGCTCTGCCTCCTCGGAGCGGGAGCGGTTCAGGAAATCACGGAGCAGGCGGTCCGGATTCGCGCCGGGCTGCGTCCCCTGCATCGCGAGATCGGCGGCGAGGCTTGCGATATGTACCTCCCCGATCGCGCGGAGGAACCGTTCGATCCGCCCGTTTATCAGAGCGCGGCGGGCTTCGTCCCAGTGGCGTGCCGCACCGACGAGGAGTTCATCCAGGGTCGAAGCGATCCAGGCGCCATTGCCGAACACAAAGCTCGCGTCACCGCTTTCATCCTCGATTTCCTCTTCTCTGCCGGCTTCGGCGGGACCGAAGGGGGCACTTGCCGGGATGACAATAGGGGGGGTGATCGCGGCGGCGCCAGCGGTAGCAGTTATAGCGGCGGTGGCAGCACTCAAACTGTCCGCGAAGATCGAAGCGGCGGCGTAGCGGGATGCTTTTGGTCGCGACAGGGCGCGGGCGACGACCTCGGTGACCGCGGACGGCAGATCCGGGCGCAGGTCGGACAGGCGCGGCGGGGCATCCTGCTCGATGGCGCGTTTCCAGGCGAAGGGGTCTTTCACACGCTGGGCCACGAACGGGCGGCGTCCCGCCAGCATTTCGTACAGCACCACCCCCACCGCCCACAAATCCGAGCGGTAATCCGAGTCGGCGTCCTCGGCGAAGTCTTCGGGGGCCATATACGGGTAGGTCCCTCCCCCTCCCGCAACGGATCCGGTGCCGAGTGCTTCGGCAAGCCCGAAGTCCGTCAGCTTCACCACTCCGTCATCGCCGATCAGGATATTGGCGGGCTTGACATCGCGGTGGACGATGCGGCGCTCGTGGGCATAGCCAAGCGCGGAAAGAACCGCGAGCGTGATGCGGACCGCTTCAGCAAGCGGGAGCGGGGCACCCCCACCCTCGCGCAGCACGGATGCCAGATTGCGTCCCCGTATCAACTCCATATCAATCAGAACGACCCCGTTGACTTCGTCCACGCCGTTGACATGCACGATGTTCGGATGCCGAAGCCGGTCCAGAACGCGGGCCTCGTCCAGCACGCGTTCCAGTTCATGACCGTCGGCACGGATCTCCTTCAGGGCCACCTGGCGCCGAAGCAGCGAGTCCCAGGCAAGATAGACCACACCCGACGTGCCATGCCCCAGCACATCCAGGCGTTCGTACTTGCCAATGCGTCCCGCGGCCATTGATGCGCGCTCCCCTACTTCCCCGGCTTTTTCGCCGCGGGCTTGGCGGCGGGCGCGGTTCTTTTCTGGGCAGCAAGCGAGTTCGGCTTTGCCTTCAACACCTTGATCTGATTGAAGTCCACCACGTACAGGTTGCCCTGCTCGTCCAGCGTGATCGCTTCCGGTTGCTCGAAGCCGGAAAGGGTCAGCAGGAGCTTGCCCTCCGGGGTCTTCTTCTCGATGACCTTGCGGCGGGTATAGGAAAGGTAGACGTTGCCATGGGGATCGGTGGTCATGAAGACCTGGGTATCCGGGATCGAGGTGGTCCCCTTCGGCGCGAGTGTCGCCACTGATTTGACTGCTTCCCCGGCCTGGGACAGATAAGCGACTTTCCCCGATGTATCCGCGACAAAGAACAGGCCCGTCCCACGTGAGTAGGAGAGCATATCTCCCCGCGCCAGCAGATTCGCCGCGAACTTTTCGGGGGCCGTATAGCCGAGATTGGTGAAGTCCACCGGCATGCCGCCGGCCCTGGCGGTCTTTGCGGACAACAGGCCCGCGAGCCGGTCGCGAAGTTCAGGGGAGGCAGCAAGTGCGCCCGCGGCGACCACCGACAGTGCGCCCAGCAAGGCGAAGAGGCCTAGCAGTGGCGAAGCCCCGCGCGGCGAAGCGCTTCTTCGGAGCGGCATCTCAGCAGGGATGTCTTTGCGGGCGGGCGGCGGGGAGAGCGCGCTTTTCGCGGGACTAGCGGCGGGCGGAGAGGTCGGCGCGGCGATTGCGGTCTCCTGCCCCGGTTCGTGCGCACGCAGAAGGACCACCGTGATGTTATCGGAGCCACCCTTTTTGTTGGCGGCGTCCACCAGGGCGCTCGCGGCTCGTTCTGGGGCTAGCCGGGCGACGGTGCGGGTTCCCAGCATCGTCTCGATCTCGTCGTCGTCCATCATCGTGGTCAGACCATCCGAGCAGAGGATGATGGCATCACCAGGGAGCAGCCTCTCCTGACGGAAATCCGGGGCGACGGTCGGCTCGATCCCGATCGCGCGGGTGATCATGTTGCGAAAGCGGCTGCTTCGCGCCTCGGTCTCCGTCATGTCTCCCGCCCGGACCCGGTCCGCGACAAATGAGTGATCCTCGGTGAGCCGACTCAGCGCCCCCTCCCGGTACAGATAAGCCCGCGAGTCCCCAACATGCGCCAGGTACAGCGTCGTTTCCCGAACCAGTCCGACCACGCAGGTCGTTCCCATCAGGGCATTGCCAGGAACCGGAGCCGCAGAATCGCGCGTCTCCTCCTCCGGCGCGGACACCGGCACAGCGGGCTTTGCCAGTCCATTTACCGCATCATTGGCGAGCGTGAATGCTTCGGAGAGGGGTACGAAGGGATCTTCCCAGGCATCGGCGGCGGCGAACCGGTCGGCGAGGGTTTCCCGGACCACACGCACCGCCTCGTTTGAGGCCACGTCGCCCGCACGGAGACCGCCCATGCCGTCGGCGACCACGAACGCAGCATCCGCGCCCGGCACGTCCAGCAGGGCGACGGCATCCTCGTTCGCGCTGCGCTGCATTCCTTTGTCGGTGCGCGATCCGACAGAGTAGGTCAAGGCAGGACGATTGGTCATAAGTGAAGGGTTGTACTCGGTCATTGGTTTACCGGGTGCCTTAGCTGTCGGTTCGCCCGCTCGCGCCGCCCCCGCCTGCATACCGCAGGGCGGCGATCAGTGCGACGACAAATAGCACCAGGGCCGCGATCACCAGACCACGCCCTATCAGAGACAGAAGAATACTGTTCACGCGGCCTGCCCGGCAGCGGTGCGGCGCACGAACCGGAGTTCGACCGTTCCGAAAGCAACCTGATCGTTTTCGTAAAGCGCGACCGGGAAACGCGCGGGGATCGGCTCACCATTCACGGACGTTCCCCCGGGCGTTCCCAGATCTTCGACGTAAAATCGGTCTTCTCCCCCGCTGTTGGGGGCAGGCTGCCGGAACAGGCGGGCATGCTGCGACGCGACCCCCGTCCCCACCAGCACCAGATCGCAGGTAAAGGCGCGTCCCACGGTCATCTCCGGCGTGAGGAGGTGCGACTCCCCTTCCGGTGTCACCAGAACGAGCGGAGGGTCGGGTGGAGCGGAGAAGGAGGCAGGCGGCGCAGCAATGGCATTGTCGCCGGAGGAGCGGCTTGGCCTCGCTGCGGCGGCGAACCGGGCGCGGGCTGGCTCCTCAGTCAGTCGGAACGTCAGCGCGGTCTCGCCGATCAGGACCTGATCGCCAGGCTCCAGGGGGCGCGGCTGTCCCGGGGACAGTCGCACCCCGTTGAGATGCGTGCCATTCGTTGATCCTTCGTCCCGGACCAAAAACCGATGCGTGGCCGATTCATACAGCAGTGTGGCGTGACGCTTGGAGACCATGCCATCGTGGGGCAGCACGATCTCGTTTCCGGCTCGTTTGCTGCGTCCGATCCGGGCTCCCTGCGGGCCGAGGGGGAACACCTCGCTCAAATGTCCATCCCCGCCGCGTACTACCAGCGATGCCAGCACCTGAGTCGGCATTGCCGCGACCGTGCCCGGTTCGTCCTCTTCGTCATCGCTCTCATCGGGTTCCGCCGCCGCTGCCGAGTCAGAGCGTCGGGCGGGGTCTGTTGAGGGAGGAGGGGAAGGCGCGGCTACGGAGGCATCGAAACGGGGCCGGATCTTCACACGCTCCGCACCGAGGGCGCCGGCAGGAGATTGCGTTTCCTCTATAAGGAAGGAGAGTCCGCCCTTGACCCGGTAACCATGTTGATCTATGGCCCGCTTCACGGCCGCGGCAAGGTCGTCCGCGCTCAGGAAGGTTCGAAGATAGTCACGCTCATCGTCGTCGGCAACCGCGATCTGCACCGTGTAGACGTTGGGAACATAGACCTGACCGTCCAACCCTTCCCGCCGGGCATCCTCCATCGCGGTGAGGAGACGGTGCAAAATGTCGCGCGGGCGAAGGTCACGGTCGGAAGAGGCTCCGAAAAGCCCCTCGTACCACGCTCCAAACTTTCGGTTCAGCCGCTCGATTACGTCCATGCATCGCCCCGCCAGAAGATAACGGCATTATACGGCGGGGCAGAAGGGAGGTCAAACACCCAGTCAAACACCGAAAACCGCTTGCGGCGCACTATGCGTCGACTTTATCGTCGAAGCGCTGCAGCGCTTTTTCGATAGTGGTGACCGCTTCGTTGCTGCCATAGCGGTTTTTGACCAGTCCCAGCACATCCTTGGCGATCCGGCTCAGGGTGCTTCCCCACTGATCGCGCGGCGTCTTTCGCGCAAGGATGGCAAGACCCACAGTGATTGCCCCGAGAATGATCCCCGCCACCAAAAAGCGCTTCCGCTGTTCGTCCATTTCCACGTCCGCTATCTCCCCACTGACTGTATATCGGGCAAAAGAGTTACCCCATCATACCCGGAACGACGGAGACAGGAAAGACCGATACGGGCCTTGCCTACCGGGCGGCGGGCTGATGGGTGAACCGGGAAAGAATCATCATCGTCTCCCTGCCGCTTTGTGGCGGTCTGCCCTCGAACAGCCACAGGTTGATCAGGACGGGCAGGGGGCGCTGGGGAATCAGTCCGGACCCGGCCGGTGGCTTGAACTCCCAGCGGGCAAACTCGCCCCCCTGATCCTGAAGGTTTTTCTTGTGGCCTCGGAATGACTGCCAGAGGATGCGGTCGGGGAGCCACAGAAAGCGGTGGGTCGCCTCCGCGATGCCAGGGGGTGGGTTAAAAGTGTGAGAGACCGGCTTCGCCCCTGGTTTGGCGGGCCACAGGGTAAAGTTGCCGATCGGGTTTTTCGCGTTGCCCCAGCGTGCCCATTCGACGTCAATCTCGTTGGTTCTGTTCGGTCCGACTTCTGGAGGCGGATAGTTGAACAGGCCAGCAACGATATTGGGGTCTAGGGTTTCCAGCAGGCCGATCGTTTGGAACTCGTACAGGCCGAAGTGGAGGCGGCGATTCAGGGCGACCTCCGCGCAGGACCAGCCGCTCGCGTCGCGCCGAACCGTGAGGCACAGACGTTTCCTCACGTCGAGCTGTACGTTCGCCGCCTCCCAGCGGTTTGGCCCCGGGCCAGCACTGGCTCCGGTCTTGATCGTCCATTCATACCCGCTAAAGAGAAGAGGCACGTTCTGCATATCTTTGTATCTTTGGTTCGTTGTCTGCGTCCCTTGCGGGCGCTCTTGTACCGGGAGTCGGCACGGTCACGGCCCTGACTCGCCTTGCCCGCACCCTCACCGGTCATGAACTGCCGAAAAACGCGGACGCCGGTCACGATCCGAGGATCAATGATGATGCCTGTCATGATATACCGCTTCCGCTGCTCGTCTCCCTGCTTGACGCTGTTCAATGCTAGGATACCCCGCATCACCGTAGCATAAGAAAACAGGAGTCATCCCGAAGTTTGTGACACGAGTGGGCAGGATACATACCCGTATATAGCAAACTTAATTTTGCATCCGGTTCCGGAGCCGTGGCAACCGGGGCTGTAATCTGTGCGCTGTAATCTGTGCAGGGAGGGTGAAGAATGCTTGAAACGTATCTGGATCTTCTGGAGATGGACTATTTTGAGATTGGTGAAGCGTTCAAGGGACTGTCCGACGAGAACGTCTGGAAGCGCCCGGCGGACAGTCTGCTCTCCGTCGGCGAAATCGCGGGGCATATCTGCTACTGGGAAGCCTCGCGTCTGGCCGGCGGCGGCGGGAATCTAGACGGGCACGCTGCCACGGATACCGATGCCTGCCGTGTCAGCAGCCCGCTGATCGACAGCCGGTTCGCGTATTTTCCAAACACCCTCGCCACTTCGCCGTCAGAGGAGCATCTGGCGATGACAGCGAGCGATGTATTCCGCGAACTAATGCGTGTCCATACTGAGTCTGTGGCTGCCTTTCGGGAGAGCAATCCTGACCTCGACAGCCGTGCGGCCGGCTGGCCAGAAGACGTGACGCACAAAGAAAAATTGAAATACCTGATCTTCCACGTGGCGTACCACACGGGCCAGATCTATACTGCGCGGCATCTTTTGGGCGAGAAGACGGTAGACAACTGAGAGAAGACAGGATGAGTCATCCTGGAGTTTACAATGCGTAAGCTCGGCGAATTCCGGGATGACCCATGAAAAAAAGACCCCTCCGGAAAGAGTGATCTTCGCGCAAACAGCAAACGCTAACGCCGCCCTTTGCGGGCGCTTTTGTAACGGGAATCCGCACGGTCTCGTCCCATTGTCGCCTGACCGGAGGCTCCGTCGCCGGTCATAAGCTGCCGAAAAACCTGGGAGAGATCCAGCGGCTTGCCGCAGCCGGAACAGAAAAAATTGTTTCGCGCGACCGCCGATGGCGGGATCTGCGACTGATGCCCGCAGTCCGGGCAGGTGATGGCGATTTCGCGGCGGCCTCCGCCGCCAATAAACTGGACTCTCATTTGCCTCGCTCCTTTCCGCGCCGATGCGCGGGCTTTCAGAGATCCGCTGGAAATGGACCAGCGGAAAAAAGGCCACGGGATTCATCTCGTCCGCGGCTCCCACCTTCCCTGCGGCTGAAAGGCTGGTTTTCGCCGATCGCGAGCCTGCCTGACATTGCGATCCAGTATATCAATGGAGGGGAAAGGGTGCAAAATGAACTGATTCTCAGCCGGGCGTTCTGCTGTTGCGAACTTCGTCCACCCGGTTGACAGCATTCGTCCTGGATGCTAGAATCTGATGTTCACTGATAGGAGTTTTCCGTGCCTCAGAACGCCGCTGCAGCCGCTGGTGACGCCCCTGCTGAAGCTGAACGCGAAGCGCTGCAGCCTTTCCCCGCTGACCGGAACACGCTCTCGCTGCGCCGCGGAGAGCTTTCTGCCGGCGGGGTCGTGCATCTTCGCTTCACGCTCCGAAATTCGGTTCCCGATGCGGTGCTGCATGTGCGCCTTTCCGCGGCGGCGGCTGCCTGGCTTTCCCTTTTGCCTACCGAGGCTGCGCTGGGTCCTGGTGAACAGCAACCGGTTGTCGTTCGCGTGGAAAGCGCGGCGGCGGCGGCCGCGCTTAAGACGAACGGGCCGCCGACGATACCCATTCCGCTTGCCTATCAGTACCTGCGGGCTGGGGCGGCGGCGGCGGGGACAGGAACAGTCTTTCTGCGCCTGCCGACCTCGGTCTGCCCCTCGTGCAGCCGCCACCTGGACGACGACGAGCACACCGGGCGTATCCCGGATGTCTGTCCGTTCTGCTTCGAGCGGCTACGCCCGTGCCCCGTGTGTGGAACGCCCAACTCCTGGCTGGCCCGTACCTGCATCCTGGACGAGACGCATGTGGTGCGCACCGCGCCGGACTGGCCGCAGCTTGGCGGTGAACCGGGGCACCGGGGCAGCCGGCCCG
>JACMJB010000091.1 GCA_014380815.1 Armatimonadota bacterium | reverse complement strand
TTCGTTGTGTAAGACGGACATAGTGGCGGCTCCTTCGGCACGCGGTCCGGTTAAGAAGGCCGCGCCGCGACTATTGTAGCGTACTCTCGCTCCGCTCGGCGAGCGATCGGTGAGTCGGGCGGGAGACGCGAAAACCGACTGAAGGCCTGGCGAAAGCCCTCTGAGCGGAGTCGTTCCTGGATCTCTGGCGCGGTCGCGTCACCGGGGGCATCATAGGCGTAGGCGGCGGCAATTGCACGGCAGACATGCACCGGCTCGATTCCCTGAGAGGCACAAAGCAGCGCCGCACCGACCAATCGGTCATCCGGTCGGACTTTGCGGGCGACATCCCAGCCGACGCGCGCCACCGTGTCGCCCAGCGCCCGGTTCCGGAACCGCACCAGAAGGTCTGCCTCATATGCCCGCTGCTCTGCTGGCTCGAACCCCCATGCGCGCACCAGCGCCTCGCCGGTCTCCTGCCAGCAGCCGGTCAGCTCGGAAACCAGTTCCTCATCCTCCGCTGCCTGCCAGAGGAAGGGATGGCCGCGCTGAAACCCCTCGTAGGCGAGCAGTGCATGACCACCATTGTGGGTGAAAAGCTTGCGCGCGACGTATCCCGCGAAGTTGGCCTTTGGCAGCAGACCGGGGACTGGTGGGACTGGGCCGATCCAGGCGGTGCCGTCAATCGGCAGCTCGGAGTAAGGCTCAGCGAGGATCAGAAGCGGGTCTTCGGCAAGCAGTTCGGGGGTCGGCGGCGGCACCATGCGCCCCACCGAGGCGTCCACAAACCCGACCGAGGTATCCACGAAATCCTGAAGTCCCTTGTTCCCCGCCAGGGAATCATTGACGGCGTTCCGCAGCCCCTGCCCTGCCCCCTGCTGGTTTTCACAGCAGAGCACGTTCAGCGGCGGGGCCTCCCGGTTCTGGTGCATTCGCCCTAGCAGACCGGGAACCAGCGCTGCCGCCAAACCCTGAAACGCGTGCACCCCAACCGCGGAGCAGGCGAACGCGCAGTGGGTAAGCGCCTCAGCAACCGCAGCGGAAAAGCCAGCCTCGACGGCACGGACCGGGCCGACGACCTGGTTATCCACCGCCCCCGTCGCAGCCACGAGACGCAGCGGGTAGCTGCCGCGTGCGTTCAGGCGGTCAATCAAGCGCCGGTCAATGTCCACGAAAACCACCTCGTAGTCCGCCGTGGTCCAGAGCGGTGCCAGGAATCCCCGCCCGATCGCCCCCGCCCCGAACTGCACCACGGTGCCGCGACTCATCGGAGCAGAAATGCCATGGGCAGCAGTTCGGCCAGTGTGGTCTCGGTGACGACGGCCCCAGCCTGGTCGAGGAGCAAGACCACCAACGGGGTCCCCTCTTTGGGCGAGAATTCCGCGAGCACCTGACGGCAAGCGCCACACGGCGTCCCGCCGTCCTCCGTTGCCACAGCGACCGCGTGGACCGTACGCTCTCCCGTGCAGGCGGCGGTGAAGATCGCCGTCCGTTCCGCACAGTTGCTCAGACCGTAGGAAGCATTTTCGACGTTGCAGCCTGGCGTGATTGCGCCGCTTTCCGTGAGGACCGCCGCGCCGACGGAGTACCGGGAATAGGGGGCGTAAGCCGTTTCGCGCGCTCGAAGCGCGGTCTGAACCAGTGTGGCACGCTGCGTCTCGGTCATGGGGCAATTATACGGGACGGCGGGTTGGATCGCACCTGGATCGCACCTGGATCGCACTAGGGTATCTGTAACGGGGCGGCTATTGCCGAAGGCGGATGATCGTCGCGCCCGCTCCGCCCTCATCCGGGTGGGCCTGCGTCACTTCGCCCGCGCGGCTGTCATCCCTCAAGTATTCCCAGATGGCCTTGCGCAGCTGCCCGGTCCCCTTGCCGTGAACGACGCGCACACTTTCCATTCCCACAGCGAACGCATCGTCCAGATATTTGTCCAAACGGGGCAGGGCGGCATCCACCCGCATTCCGATCAAGGTGATCTCCGGGGCGATAGTGAGTGCCTTTGTTAACGCCAGTGTCGCCGTGGACCCACTGCCGGAATTGAAAGCAGGGAAGGAAAAATCCAGCGGCACCTTGGCGCCCGCGTTCGCGGCACCAACATTGGGTGCGGGGAGGACCGGGTTCTTTCCCATGCGCAGATTGGAGAGGGGCACGATCACCCGCATCACCCCGACCTGAACAGGTGCCTCGCCGTCCGTGCTGTCGGCAAGCACCTCGCCGACCGCCCCCCCCAGCGATAGTACCCGTACCTTGTCGCCCTTTTTCAGCAGCTTCGGGACATCCGCTTCTTCGACGGGCAGCGGCTCGTTTTCGTAGCCGATACCGCCCATCAGGTCCTCGGATGCCTCCTTTACCTTTCGGCGGGCCGTGTTGGTCTTACGCCCTTCCTTGCCGATACGCCGAAGTTCGCCGATGATGTTCTCGGTCTTTTCCTGATACCGACGCACAAGCTGCTGGGCCTCGGCAGCGGCGCGCTGCTTCGCCTCGCGCCGAAGCAGTTCCAGATCATGGAGCCGGGCTTCATATTTGGATTTTAGATCTTCCAGTTCCTTGGAAAGCCGCTCTGCGCGTCGCCGCTCCTCGTCGGCGACTCGTTTTGCCTTCTCCAGCCGACGCATCACCTCGCCAGACTCGATCCCTGCCTGCCCGATACTGTCGCGTGCCTCATCCACCACCGGGTTCGGCATTCCCAGACGACGTGCGATGTGGAAGGCATTGGAGCTGCCCGGCACGCCCTGAAGAAGTCGGTAGGTCGGACGGAGCGTTTCCGGGTTGAACTCGACGGCGGCGTTTTCGATCCCCTCGCGGGAGTAGGCAAATTCTTTCAGCTCGCCGTAGTGGGTCGTCGCGATGACACGCGCATTGTGGCTGAGCAGGTATGACAGCACGGCTTTTGCCAGTGCGGCGCCTTCCGCGGGGTCGGTTCCCGCCCCGATCTCATCCATGAGTACCAGAGCGTGCCTGCCAACCGTCTTTAAGATGCGGACAATATTGGTGATGTGCGCGCTGAAGGTCGAGAGGCTTTGCGCGATACTTTGCTCGTCCCCAATGTCCGCGAAGACCTGGTCGAACAGAGCCAGCTCCGAACCGGGGGCCGCGGGTATCTGCAGGCCCGCCTGTGCCATCAGTGTCAGCAGCCCGACCGTTTTCAACCCGACTGTCTTGCCGCCTGTATTTGGACCGGTGATCAACAGCGCCTTGAACCGGTCCCCCAGCCGCAGATTCAGCGGAACGACGGTCTCCGGGTTCAGCAAGGGATGGCGGGCGTCGCGCAGATGGATCAGCCCGCGCCGGTTCAAAACCGGCTCGGTCGCCTGCATATCGTCTGCGAGCTTCGCCTTGGCGCTTGCAAGGTCCATCGCGGCGAGCACCTCAACCGTGCCGTGGATTCGGGTGCCTTGCCGCGCGACCGCCGCCGTCAGCCTGGCGAGGACCCGTTCGACCTCCTGACGCTCTTTGCCCTCAAGCTGCCGAAGCTCGTTGTTCAGCTCGACAACCACGATCGGCTCCATGAAGAGGGTCGCGCCCGACGAGGACTGGTCGTGAACGATCCCTTTGAACTCCCGGCGGTACTCCGCACGGACCGGAATGCAGCGGCGGTCATCGCGCAGCACGATCACCGGGTCCTGAATCATTGGCCGGTAGGTCGCGGAGTTGAGGATCTGGTTCAGGCGCTCGGTGGTTCGGGCCGCCACCTGTCGCAGGCGGGAGCGCACGGCGGCAAGGGCAGGTGAGGCAGAGTCCAGCACGTCTCCCGACCGCCCGATCGCCAGTTCGATGTCGCCGATAAGCTGCGGGAACTCCTCGAGGGCCTTGGCACGGTCGGCGAGGAGCGGCGCTTTTTCAGCATGACGGAGCAAAAACCCCTTGAGTCGGGAACCGGTAATCAGCGTGGAGACAAGGTCGCTCAGATCGTGTGGGGTGAGCGACTGCCCGACCTCGGCACGAACCAGCGACGGCCGTACGTCATGGATCCCGCCGAGCGGCAACGGTCCCTGCTGCGCGGTCAGCAGCCGCGCCTCGGCGGTCTCCTGCTGGCGCTCTCGAATAAATGCCTGTACCGGCGACGGCAGCAGTTCGTGCGCCCGCTCGACGCCCAGAGACGATGCCGACCGCTCCGCGAGCATCACGATCACCTTGTCGTATTCCAGCACACGAAGGGCGTGAGGATCAAACGTATTTTGCGGTTCGGTGGTTTCCGGGGTGTTCATGCCATGGCTCTATCGTCACAGGTTTGGTCAGGAGAAAGGAAAAAGACGCAATTTTATTATATCTTCCCAAAAACCGAGAGGCCCATCCGAAATACTTCGGATGGGCCTCCTGGAATTCACCTGGGGCTGAGCGGTGGCGCGGTGGCGAGGACCGCAGACTTACCAGACCCTAATGGTCGTGGTCCCCACAGGTATGCAGGACCGAACTGGTGGCGGTGGAGGTGGAGGCGCGATCCGGACCATGGACGGCCCGTCCCGGGACGGGTGCTGCCGCGCTGTAGGCCAGAAGGACAGTGTTCTGATCGC
>JACMJB010000090.1 GCA_014380815.1 Armatimonadota bacterium | reverse complement strand
AGACCGGCGCACCTTCATAAAATTTCATGCCCGGATTCGGACCAGCCTCAGCCGCGACCCCGATTCTGGTTTGTTCCGCGTATTGTCGTAAAGAAACAAAGACCTCGTCTGCCGCATAACCTGGCATTCCGCCTGTCGCCCTGTAGCGAATTATCTCCCCATTGACGATCTCCGCCTTTTCTTCGACCCCGTAGAGATCTTCAATGGGGGCTTTCGGTTTTGTGAGTGTCATTGTCGTGTCTCAGACTGTGTTCGTTCAGTGTTGCAGAACGGGGAGCGGCTTGCTGTCGCTGCGGTGCGCGCCGTTCGTCATTGCGGAGTCTGCTGACGCCTTCGCGCTGCGCTGCTGAGAGAGTTTTTTGTACTCGGCAGAGACGACTTTCACAAACCGGGGGAGGGTAGCGTCCCACTCGGAGAGCATCCGGGCGGCGCGGGCGCTGCCCGTGTGCTTTTTGTGCGCCTCGATCAGTGCCTTCAGCTCAGCGATGTCTTCCGGGGCAGAAACCGGTTCCCGGAGCAGATTCGGGTCCGGGTTGATCCGCCGGTCGAACGTACCCTTGGGGTCGTAGACATATGCCGCGCCACCGCTCATCCCAGCGCCAAAGTTCCGTCCCATGCGGCCCAGAACGACAATCGTGCCGCCGGTCATGTACTCGCAGCCATGATCGCCGACCCCCTCGACAACTGCCCGGGCGCCGGAGTTCCGAACCGCGAACCGTTCGCCGGCTACCCCAGACAGGAACGCCTCGCCGCCGGTCGCGCCATAAAGCAGGGTGTTTCCCGCGATAACGTTTTCCGCGGCATCGAAAGTCGAACCCTTGGGCGGGTAAACCACGATCCGACCGCCACTCATCCCTTTACCCAGGTAATCGTTGGAATCGCCCTCCAGAGTCAGGTTCAGCCCGGGCGCGAGAAACGCCCCGAAACTTTGACCCGCCGAGCCGTGGAAGCGAATCTGGATGGTGCCATCGGGCAGGCCGCGTTCGCCGTACCGCTTGGCGATCTCGCCCGACAGCATCGTGCCGCAGGTACGGTTGTAGTTGTGGATCGGCAGGGTAAAGCGCACCGGCTGGGCGTCTTCGAGAGCCGCCTTCGCCCGGTCAATCAACTGATAGTCCAGCGCGCCGTCCAGACCGTGGTCTTGCTTCTCGACACAGCGGACCGGCACACCCGCGCCGCCGTCGGCTTTGGCGAGGATCGCGGACACGTCAATCCCGCGCGCTTTCCAGAAGCGGACCGCGTCGGCGACATCCAGGTATTGCGTCTGTCCGATCATCTCATCCAGCCGCCGGACTCCAAGCTGCGCCATGATCTGGCGCACTTCTTCGGCGACAAAGAAGAAGTAATTGATAACATCTTCGGGCTTGCCCGCGAACTTCGCGCGAAGCACGGGGTCCTGCGTGGCGATGCCGACCGGACACGTCCCCAGGTGACAGACGCGCATCATGATGCAGCCCTGCGCGACCAGCGGCGCGGACGAGAACCCGAACTCCTCCGCTCCCAGCAGGGCAGCGACCACGACATCGCGGCCTGTCTTCATCTGACCATCGGCCTGAACGCGGACGCGACCGCGCAGATTGTTCTTGACCAGCACCTGCTGCGTTTCGGCAAGACCCAGCTCCCACGGAACACCCGCGTGCTTGACCGAGGAGACCGGGGATGCCCCCGTGCCCCCATCGTAGCCGGAGATCAGAATATGATCTGCATGGGCCTTCGCGACCCCCGCCGCGACCGTTCCGACACCGACTTCAGCCACCAGCTTCACGGAGATACGGGCTTCGGGATTGACGTTCTTCAGGTCGAAGATCAGCTGTGCCAGGTCCTCGATCGAGTAGATGTCGTGGTGTGGTGGCGGGGAGATCAGGGTCACACCCGGTGTCGAGCGGCGGATACCCCCGATGTACTCGTCCACCTTGTGGCCCATCAGCTGACCGCCCTCGCCGGGCTTGGCTCCCTGCGCCATCTTGATCTGCAGTTCGTCGGCGTTCACCAGATAATGCGTGGTCACCCCGAACCGACCCGAGGCGACCTGCTTGATCTTGGAACGGCGCTCGTCGTTGAAGCGGGCAGGGTCCTCGCCGCCTTCACCGGTGTTGGACTGCCCACCCAGCCGGTTCATAGCGATGGCGAGACCCTCGTGCGACTCACGCGAGATGGAGCCGAGCGACATTGCGCCGGTCGCGAACCGCTTGACAATCTCCGTCGCCGATTCCACCAGCTCAAGGGGAATCGGGGACTGCACCGGGTGAAAACGGATCAGGCCACGCAGAGTAGACGCCTGCTCCGCCTGTTCGTTAATGAGCCGGGAAAACTCCTGAAACGTCTGGAAGCCCTGCTTGCTGTCGCTGCTGCGGACGGCTTTTTGCAGCTTGTCAATGCTCTGGGGGTTGTAGGCATGACGCTCCCCGTAACGCCGCCACTGATACTGCCCGCCGGGATCGAGATCAAAGTGCCCGGATACGTCCCGGCCCTCGCGCGGGTAGGCATCCTGGTGCATCTGCCGCATCTCGCGCTCGATGTCCTCCAGTCCGACTCCCTCGATGCGCGTGGGGGTCCCGGTGAAGTACCGCTCGACGACCGGCGACGAAAGCCCGACTGCCTCGAAGATCTGCGCCCCGCGATAGCTCTGCATCGTCGAAATGCCCATTTTGGACATGACCTTGAGCAGTCCCTTGTCCACCGCCTTGATCAGATTCGCGGCTGCCTTCTCCGGTGTGATCTTGTCGGCGGGAAGCAGCCCCTGGGCGATCATGTCGTCCAGTGTCTCAAAGGCAAGATAGGGATTGATGGCGCTCGCCCCGTAGCCCAGCAGGCAGGCGAAGTGATGGACCTCGCGGGCATCGCCGGTCTCGACAATCAGGGCGACACTGGTTCGCGTCCCCTCCCGGATCAGGTGGTGGTGGACCGCCGAGGCCGCCAGCAGCGCGGGGATCGGCGCGTATTCCCCACCGACTCCCCGGTCCGACAGGATAACGACCGTGCAGCCATACTCGATCGCCTCGCTGGCCTTGCGGCACAGCCGCTCAACCGCCCGCTCCAGCGCGCCAACCGGCTTATCCACCTGGAACAGCATCGGAAGCGTGATCGCCCGGAAATCTTCCCAGTCGTCGTTGAGATCGCGCAGCTTCTCCAGACTGGCATTGGTCAGGATCGGCGACGAGAGCTTGATCTGGCGGGCGTTTTCAGGCGTCTCATCGAGCAGGGACCCGTTGCGCCCGATGTAACCGCCCAGACTCATCACCAGCGCCTCACGAATCGGGTCAATCGGTGGGTTGGTCACCTGCGCGAATAGCTGCTTGAAGTACGAGTAGAGGGGCTGCGGACGGTGGGACAGGACCGCGAGCGGCGTGTCCGTTCCCATGGAACCGAGTGCCTCTTCGCCTTTTTCCGCCATCGGGGTCATGAGCAGACGCAGATCCTCGCTGGTATATCCGAACGCTTTCTGGCGGGCGTGGACCGTATCATGGTCGGTCTTGTGGGGGTCGGCGGGTTCCGGCAGGGTATCCAAGTCAATCCGGTTTTCCTCCAGCCACTTGCCATAAGGGGCCTGGTGGATGATCGCGTTCTTGACCTCTTCGTCGGGAAGGATGCGTCCCTGCTCGGTGTCCACCAGAAAGAGCCGCCCCGGCTGAAGCCGCCCGCGCTCGACTACCTCCTCGGGCGCGAACTCGATAACGCCCGTTTCCGACCCCAGAACGACCAGATCGCCCGTGGTGACCGTGTAGCGCGCGGGGCGCAGACCGTTGCGGTCCAGCACCGCGCCGATCTGCCTGCCGTCGGTAAAGGCGACCGCCGAGGGGCCATCCCACGGCTCCATCATGCAAGCGTGGTACTCATAGAAGGCGCGGCGGTCAGAATCCATCAGATCATTGGTGGACCAGGCCTCAGGAATCAGCGTCATCATCGCGTGGGCGAGGGACCGTCCTCCCGCGAGGAGCAGCTCGACTGCGTTATCGAGCGTCGCGGAGTCGGACCCGTTCATGTCCACGAGCGGGTACAGCTTCGGCAGATCGTCCCCGAGCAGGGACGAGGTCAGACCGGCCTCGCGTGCCTTCATCCAGTTCCGGTTGCCGCGAATCGT
>JACMJB010000089.1 GCA_014380815.1 Armatimonadota bacterium | reverse complement strand
TCGTGCCGAACTCGGTGACCATATAGGGTTTGTTCCAGTCGGCTACCCGGAGCCGGGTGGGCAGCGATGCCAGACCACCATACGAGTTCACGCCCAGAATATCAATGCTGGGGCAGAGCTTCGCGACCTTTTTCGCCTTGACGCCCCCGTCGCCGATCTCGGCAATCACCGTCACGGTCGGGTGGTTCGGGTCTAACTCTTTGATCGCTTTGGCAATCTCCTCGACCGCGCGCCACATGTTGTCATCGTTCCCCCCACTTGCCATCTCCATCTCGTTCCCCACGCCCCACGCGAGCAGGGCGGGATGGTCCCGGTTCTTCGCGACCACCGCACGGGCTTTGGCAAGCTGATCGGCGACCATCTTCGGGTCATCATACTTGAAGCCATGCTGCGGATGCCCGAGCCAGATCCCGACCGTGACCGTCAGCCCCAGCTTCTGGGCCGCATCCAGGTCTTTCCCGGCGTTGTCCGCGCCCCAGGTACGGATAGAGTTGCCGCCGGAGGCTTTCAGCAGTTCTAGCCTGTCACTGCCACCCGCGCCCTTGATGAAGTAGGGCTTGCCACCGCGCAGAAGCTGCCAGGAATCGTTCTGCTTCACGACCTTGACGGGAACCGCCTGACCGTAGACAGGAGTCACAGCCGGAGAAAAAAAGAGCGCCAATACGCCGACAGAGGCGGCAATAGCGGCGCATTTGGAAAAAAAGGCCATGGTAAATGGTTATCCATATTACCAGGTGTCAATTTTGCGCTGACACCTGGTAATGCTGCAGGTTCGACCCGCCTTGACGAGTGTAAAGGCAGAAGGATTTTGTCACCCTGTGGCGAAACCGTGTGGCGAAACCGTCCTACTGGCGGGGCCGTCCGTAAGGCTGGTACGTTTTGCCAGGTGGAACCACCCCCGGCGGAGGCTGCATGGGACGGCCCGCAACACTACCCGTAACTGCAGGAGGAGCAGGAGTTGCCTGAGCAGCTCCTGCTTGGTCAGGTGTCTGTGATGGCAGTGATGTTCGTTCTGCGCTCTTCGTACACCCTGCTACTGCTGTCATTAAGACAAGAAGACACAGGCACTGCCGTCCAATCCGAACCATCTCAGTCTTCCTCATTGGTCCACAGGGGCATGATGCCGTTTGCGTTCTTCTGTGCCAGAGTTTCAGCGCGGTACCATTTTGCGTGGCCATCCACGAACGTGACGTTCATGCCGCCGTTGTGACGGGCTTCCGCGCCGCCAAGAAGCGCATTTTTGCCATAATTGGTTTCAACCTTGGCATGCGGGTTATTCTTGTTGCTCCAGGCCACCTCTCCCGTTTGGGGCCAGCCACTGTCCGGATAAGCGTACCAGCCGCTGTCTACGAAGAAGACGGTGCCTGCTGGCTGGCGTATGTCGTTCAGTCCAACCGGGGGGTACTGGAAATACCCGATCCCGTAGGCGGGGGTTGTTACCCCATCGGTCCCATCCCAGTAGGTATGGTTGATGGCGTATGACCCCGGAAACGAGGCACTGTCAAATTTCGTGGCGGCATGCTGTGGTGTTCCCGGTGGATAGGAGCGTCTATACGTAGCATCTTCGCGGCCGTTCTCGGGGCAGTTAAAAATCTGCTCGTTTTTGGTGTACACCCATGCCAAGTCCATCCATCGTTGATCACCGGGGTGACCGTCCCCCCAGCCGGACTCCCCAATCCAAGAAGGGATAAGGGCTTCATCATAATCCTGAGTGTACATCATAGCAGCGGTGCCCATCTGTTTCATATTGGATAGGCAGGCCGTCTGCCGAGCCTTTGCCCTCGCCTGAGCGAAGACCGGAAACAGGATCGCGGCCAGGATCGCGATGATGGCGATCACCACGAGAAGCTCAATCAGCGTGAAACCGGCCTTGCCGGAAGTAAGTCGTTGTCGCATCATTGTCATGAATTCCCTTCTATGGGTCCAAATCGTTAATAGTGTTCGTCATCCCTCAAGTTGGCATTGCTTCTAACTGCTATGCCGTGTCGCCCGCTGCCAGGGACACCGGCAGGCGGGTAAGGAGCGGCGGAGTATCCGCCGCGCTGTCGTTGCTATTAGTACGGATCTGCTGCATCAGCAGGTCCATCGCGCGGTCCGCGATGTCGGTCCAGGAGGCCCCCACGGTCACCAGGGCGCGCGGACAAAGGCGTGGGTCAGCGAGAAGGCCGTCGAAACCGACCACTGCCAGATCGTCGGGAACGCGCACCCCGAAGTTGCGGCAGTGATACAGCAGATCGAATGCCGCCGTGTCGTTCCAGCAACAGACGGCGGACGGCGGGTTCGGGGCGGCGAGGATAGCCTCCAGCGCGGGCTTTGTCGCTTCGAACTCGATCTCATAGATCGGGGTATCCGCGACCGAGAGACCGCGCTCGGCGGTCCAGCCGTGAAACGTTTCGAGACGCCGCTCGACCGAGGCGAAACGCTGCGATGGGCGAAGGTAGCCGATGCGCCGATGCCCTCTGTCCCACAGATACTCGAGAAGGCAAGAGGTCCCGGCGGCATCATCGGCGACGATGGATGGGATTCCGGGGATCGTATCCGCAAGCGCGACGACGGGCAGGGCGGAGTCGCGCAGCCGCGCGGCGAGCGGGTCGTCGGCGTGGGTGTGCAGGAAAAGACCGTCAATGCGCCCGTCCACCAGTTCGCCATAGATGTCGTCGGTAGACGCTCCGCGGAAGACGCCATGAAGCAGAATATCGAGTCGGCGCGGGTCGGCGGCGCGCTGGAGACCGCCGATCAGTTCGGCGAGAAAGGGGTTACGAGCGTCCAGGTAGCCATAGCCGGTATAAAAACCGACGATATTGGTGCGTCCCTGACGAAGCGATCGGGCAAGAGCATTGGGCTGGTAGCCCATCTGGCTGGCGGCATCCACAACGCGTCGCCGCGTTTCCGGCGACACGCGGTGCCCGCTTGCTCCGGAGAGGATGCGAGACACGGTGGGCTGGGAAAGTCCGAGCCGTCTGCCGATCTCTTTTGCGGTTATAGGTGCTTCATTGCCCTGGGTGCGCATCGGTTACTCACTGTCGTGGGACGCGGTACTTTGCGTCGCGCATTCGTATGCGCATATTGTGACGCTGAAAGAGTGACTTGTCAAGAGGACCGATGGAAAAAGTTTTCCCGCCCGCTTTCGGCGGCTTTTGCACCGGAACCTACCGGTGGCATACAGGGTACAATGCTTGGGCACTCTGGCAGGGCAAAGCGAGGCAGACGACGTGATGGAAGAAATCGGCAGCGACCTCAAACGCGGAACGCACCCTCTTTTTGACGACGACGACACCCCGAACGAGGAGTGCGGCATATTCGGCGTGTTCGCGCCGGGCGAGGATGTGGCGCGCCTGACGTTTTTCGGGCTGTTCGCGCTCCAGCACCGGGGTCAGGAGTCGGCGGGAATCGCAGTTTCCGACGGCGTGACGATTGGGATGCACAAAGACATGGGCCTCGTGACCCAGGTGTTCAATGAGGACATCCTGAGCGGTCTCAAGGGCCATATCGCCATCGGGCACACGCGCTACTCCACCACGGGGTCCTCGATCCTGCGGAACGCTCAGCCGCTCCAGTGCTGCCTGCACACGGGAACCGTGGCGGTCGCGCACAACGGCAACCTGATCAACACACTGGAGCTGCGCGAGGAGATGGAAGCGCGCGACGTCACCTTCGAGACCACCAATGACTCCGAGGTGATCGCCCGGCTGATCGCCGAGCAGCGCGATGCCACCACGGTCGCGGATGCGGTCCGGGGCGCGATGAAAAAAGTCAAAGGCGCCTACTCGCTGGCAATCCTGACCGAGAACGAACTGATCGGGGTGCGCGACCCGTACGGCGTCCGCCCGCTCTGTCTGGGGCGGCTCGGCACGGACCACTGGGTGCTCGCCTCTGAGACCTGCGCCTTGAACACGGTCGGCGCGACGTTCGTGCGCGAATTGATGCCCGGCGAGATCGTCGTGATTGACCGTGAGGGGGTCCGGCGGGTCGCCGGGGTCCCGATGGAGCGCGAAGCGCTGTGCATGCTGGAGATGATCTATTTTGCGCGTCCGGACAGCGTGATGTACGGGCACAGTCTTCATGCCGCCCGCCGCCGCATGGGTGCGGAACTCTGGCGTGAGCATCCCGCCGAGGCCGATCTCGTGATCGGGATCCCCGACAGCGGAACCCCCGCCGCGCTTGGCTTCGCGGAGGCATCCGGGATCCCCTTTGGCGAGGGTCTGATCAAAAACCGGTATATTCAGCGGACCTTTATCCAGCCGGATCAGCGGATGCGCGATCTGGGGGTCCGCATGAAGCTGACCCCGATCCGCGAGGCGCTGGACGGCAAGCGTGTGGTGATGGTGGACGATTCCATCGTGCGCGGAACGACCACCGGCAAGGTGGTGCGGCTGCTGCTCGATGCCGGAGCGAAGGAAGTCCATGTCCGTATCTCCGCGCCGCCGGTCAAGTTTCCCTGCTTCTATGGCATTGATATGGCGACCCAGGATCAACTGGTCGCGGCGAAGCACTCGCTCGACGAGATCCAGCGGCTGATCGGGGCGACCTCGCTGGGGTTCCTCTCGACACACGGGCTGGCGCACGCCCTGTCGGTCCCCAACGACAACTTCTGCCTGGCCTGTTTCACCGGCCAGTATCCCATCGAGATCCCCGCGCAGATCCGAGGCGCGAAGTTCGCCGTGGAGATGCCGATGGCAGTCAAGAACGGAAACGGGCACGCTGTCGGCAACGGTGCGTCGCACCCGCTGACCGTCGGGTTCGGGGCCTCGGAGCGGTTTGTCGAGGACGGCAGCCTTGACGGGATTGATGATGGGCGACCGGGTGGCTGACCTGTTCGCGGGAAACCAGGGACACCGGGGGGCAACGATGACGGTCCGCGTACTTCTTTTCGGACACTACCGCGATGCCGCTCCCGCCTCGGCGGACAGCAGCGGCGCCTTTCCCGCCGACATCGCGGGCGGAGCGACGGTCTCGGACCTTGCCGCGACACTCGGCACCTGGGACAAGCGGCTGGGGGATCTGCTCACCCGGACGCGTGTCGCGGTCGGGACAGAGTTTGCCGCAGGGGATACGATCCTCGCTCCCGGAGACGAGGTGGCGTTTCTGCCGCCGATGAGCGGGGGTTAGACGCGGCCTACATGATCCAGCTAACCGAGGGGCCACTCGATCCCCAGGACGCCGTTCATGCCGTGATGACCACGGGCGACGGCGCGTACGTGCAGTTTGTCGGGGTGGTGCGTTCCCACTCCAAAGGCCAGGCGGTGACCGGTCTCGAATATCAGGCCTATACCCCAATGGCAGAACAGCAGATGCGCCGCCTGGTCAACACCTGCCGGGAGCGGTGGGGGCTTGCCTGCGCGATCCTGCACCGGACCGGGTATATTCCTGTTGGCGAGGCGTCCGTGGTCGTGTGTGTCGCCTCCGCGCACCGGGCCGAAGCCTTCGAGGCCTGCCGCTGGGTGATTGACACGCTCAAGTCGGAGGTGCCGATCTGGAAAAAAGAGTTCGCCGCCGATGGCACCTACTGGATCGAAGGCGACGAGGCGATCCCCGCCGCGCCAAGTTCCTAGCCAGCAAGATGTTATGAACCCTTTTTCGGAAACTGCGGTTATCGCGATTCGGCCCATGCTCAACCTCGACATCGAGGCCGTCAGCAAGATCGAGAAGCAGTCGTTTACTACCTTCTGGAGCACCCAGGCGTATGTCACCGAGTTGACGAACCCGAACGCCCTCTACCTGGTGGCGACTCTGGAGGACCGCCTTGTCGGCTACGGCGGTTTGTGGGTCATCATGGACGAGGCCCATATCACCACGATTGCGGTCGAGGCGGGACTGCGGGGCAAAAAGATCGGCGAGCGCCTGCTTGCCGAAATGCTGCTCGCGGCTCAGAAGCGCGGGGCGTCCCGTTCGACCCTGGAGGTTCGAGAAACGAATGATCCCGCGAAGCGGCTGTATGAGAAGTACGGCTTCGAATGGGTGGCGATCCGCAAGGCCTACTACTCAGACAACAACGAGAACGCCGACATCCTCTGGATCAACGATATGACCACCAGTGAATGGCGGCGGCGCTTCGCCGCCAACCGCGCGGCCCTCGGACTGCCGCCCTCCTGATGCCTTTTGCAGCCCGTGGGCCGTGCGGTGCCTTTCCCTGACTCCTTCATCCGGGTTACAATGGCAGCGGATCGAATGCCCCGATCTCAGGCACCTATGAACATTATCTCCTTTCCCCTCGATTCTTTCTGGGAGGTCGCCGAGCGGCTTCCCGCGGCAAACCCGGTCTCCCCCCTGCCCGGCGGCGAACGCGGCTGGATCCCCGCCATGGTTCCGGGCCATGTCCATGGGGACCTGATGCGCGCCGGGGTCATTGGAGACCCGTTTTACCGGATGCAGGAGCGGAGCGCGCGCTGGGTAGACGAGACTGACTGGACCTACCGCACCACCTTTTCCATGGACGATGCCCGCCTGGCGGCTCGTGGACCGCACGGACGCCACTTTCTGCGCTTCGAGAGTCTGGACACCCTTGCCCGCGTCTTCCTGAACGACCAGCTCGTCGGGGCGGTCGAGAACGGCTTCGTGCCGCATCGCTTCGACGTGACGGAGATTTTGCGAGCGGGTGAGAACCGTCTGCGGGTCGAGTTTGATTCTGCCCTGCGCATCGGGCAGGAGCGCGCCGCTGCCTATCTGGGCGACGGTTCCAGCACGCGCGGCAGTCAGTCGTACTTCAACTTCGCACCCCGCGCTTTCATCCGCAAGCCGCAGTACATGTTCGGGTGGGACTGGGGGCCGGAGCTGGTCTCCTGCGGCATCGCTGGCCCGGTCGAGCTGATCACGGTCCCGGTCGCGGAGATCACCGACGTGCGGATAGATTACACGTTCACGGACCCGATCACGGTGGATATTCGCATCACCGTGACCACCGAGAAGTACGCTCCGATGCCCGTGGTTTTAAGCAGTGCGCTGTATGCGCCCGGCGACAACACCCCATCCGCGACTCTCCCGGATGCACCGGGGCGCCACACGGTCGAGCTTCGCATCGGGGGTCAGAAGGTCGCGCTCTGGAATCCCAATGGCATGGAACTCGCGCCAAGCGTTAATGGGCTGCGGCCCAAAGGCGGGCCGCAAAAGCGCTACCTTCTGAATCTAAAGCTGGTGGCAGGCGATGACCTTGATGAAAACGAGCAGCCCCTCCTGCTGCATCTGCGAGGCGAGACGATCGGCTTTCGCACGGTCGAACTGCGGCAGGAGGAGGACGCTGACGGCAAAGGGGCCGAGTTCAAGTTTCGGATCAACGGCGTGGACACCTTCATCAAAGGCGCAAACTGGATTCCCGACCACTCGTTCCCCTCACAGATCACGCGGCAGACGCTGCGGCAGCGGCTGACCAAGGCACGGGATGCAGGCTTCAATATGCTCCGTGTCTGGGGCGGCGGTCTGTACGAGTCGGACGACTTCTATCAGATCTGCTCAGAGCTGGGACTGCTGGTCTGGCAGGATTTCGCTTTCGCCTGCTCCATGTATCCGGAGGATCTGCCGGACTTCGTGGAGGGGTTCCGCTCCGAGGCGACCCTCGCGGTGCGCCGCCTCCGGAACTACCCCTGCCTCGCTCTCTGGTGCGGCGGCAACGAGAACCTGGAGCTGTTTCAGGATCGCTGGGCGGGCGCGACCCAGGCGACGGAGTTTTACGGGGATCGGCTGATCCATGAAACGATCCCTGCGATTCTGGAGGTCGAGGATGGGCGCACCCCGTATCTGCCGAATTCGCCCTACGGCGGCAAGAGCTGTACCTCCGAAGACTTCGGCGACTCCCACTACTGGAACGTCTGGCACAGCAAGAAGCCCGGCAGCGACGGAGACTGGCCCGGTTACGCCGAAAGCACCACCCGGTTTTCTTCCGAGTTCGGGTTCGCCTCGCCCTGCGGCTGGGCGGCCTGGGAATCTGCCACCCTGCCGGAAGACCGGGTGCCTCGCTCGCGGGTCGCGCAGTGGCATGACAAGACGCGAAAGGGATACGAGAAGTACCTTTCGTATATCGAGAAACATTATCCGCGCATCGAGACCTTCGATGATCTGATCTATTATGGCCAGGCAAACCAGGCCGACGCCCTGAGGTTCGGCATCGAGCACTGGCGGCGGATCAAGGGACGCTGCTGGGGGACGCTGTTCTGGCAGATCAACGACTGCTGGCCCGCCCAGTCGTGGGCGGTGATTGACAGCGCGGGCGAGCCAAAGGCCGCTTACTACGCCGCCAAACGCTTCTACGCATCGCTGCTGGTGTCGCTGGTCCGTGCCGGCGACGCGGTCGAGGCCCACCTGGTCAGCGATCTGCTGAAGGACACCCCCGGCACGCTGACCCTGCGCCTGCTGGACTTCGCAGGCGGGGAAACGGCGCGGCAGGTGGCGATAGCGGTGAACGCGCCCGCGAATGCGGCCTCTGGTGCGGTGGTATCGCTGAAAGCCGGGGAAGAGATGGGTCTTGTGCACGCCACTTTTGCCGGAGCGGATGGCGTGACCCTTGCTGAGAACCTCCTGCTGCTCGGCGAGCCAAAAGACCTGACGCTGCCAGACCCGGGCCTTCGCGCTGAAGTCACCGAGAATGCGGCAGGCACCGCCATGCTTGCGGTTACCACGGAACGCTTCGCCGGGTATGTCTGGCTGCGCTTCGACGATTTGGGGGGTGTTGTACCCACTTTCAGCGACAACTGGTTTCACCTGTTGCCCGGCGAAACGCGCATAGTGAGCGTGGCGGGACTGCCTTTGGACCATTCCATCGAAGCGGTTCGGGAGAGGCTTGTGGTGCGCCACCTTGGTGGTGCAGCGCGTCACGAGGGATAGGAGGAGCGGCCCGAATCAGTCTGGATCAGCCTGGTTTCGCCCGATCCCGCACCTCCAGTGCCTCCAGCAGTTCCGGCAGAAGACCCAGGTGCGCCAGTTCGTGGTACCCCGACTGCCCCGCCGGTGGTGGCTCCGCGGACTCATGCGCCCAGGTGAGCGAGTACGGCACGTACACGGCGCTGGCTCCGAGCGTGAGCACTGGCAAAATATCCGACCGCAGCGAGTTGCCGACCATCAAAAAGCGCTCCGGGGCGATCCGGTGGCGCCGCAGGACCCGTGCATAGCTTTCCGGGTCTTTGTCGCTCACGATCTCTACCTGCTGAAAGTGGTCCGCCAATCCAGAGCGGGCGAATTTTCTCTCCTGATCGAGCAAGTCTCCTTTGGTGACCACCATCAGTGTGTAGGTTTCCGCGAGCCGGGGGATAGTTTCCGCAACGGACTCCAGCAGTTCCACCTCGGCGCGGAGCATCTGCTTTGACAGGTTGATGATCGTTTGAATGTCGCCGCCGGAGATACGCCCCTCGGTCAATTCGACCGAGGTTTCGATCATGGAAAGCGCGAACGCCTTGATCCCGTAACCGAAGTGCGGAAGGTTGCGCATCTCGGCCTCGTAAAGCCGTTCCGCGATCCATTCCGGGCGATGGTACTGCGCCAGAAGCTCCTGGAACTGCGCCTGGGCGCTGACATAGAAGCGTTCGTTGTGCCAGAGCGTATCATCCGCGTCGAACGCGATCACCTCGAAACGAGCCATGTCTTGATGGTATCGCATCGGTTTGCGACCGCGCCGACGTAGCGCGTTTTCGGGCGAATCTCACTCGACGATCAATGACTGGTCTGCTTTTTTGTGGTACAATGAGCCGTTCAATTCGTTAACTGTGCATCGCTTGTGTTGTTTCGCACCCCGGTTTGCTTCTCCACGCTGCTCGCGGTTTCCTATTACCCCGACCGTTGCACCTGATTTGCGATCTGCCTGAACCGGACTCCGATGTCTTCGCGCTCCCAGCGGGAAACACGGACGCAGGCCGATTTCAGGAGTATCCATTTCATGACGTTCGACTCTCTCGGCCTTCGCGCCGAGCTTCTGCGCGCCCTTGGCGACGCAGGCTACACGATTCCGACTCCGGTCCAGGCCCAGGCGATCCCTGTGATCCTTCAGGGACACGATATTCTCGCGGGCGCGCAGACCGGGACCGGCAAGACGGCGGGCTTTACCCTGCCTTTGCTTCAGCGGCTTGCTGCCGCGCCCGCGCGTCCCAACAATTCCGCCTCTCGACGCCCGGTGCGCGCCCTGATCCTGACCCCGACCCGTGAGCTTGCCGCTCAGGTCGAGGAGAGTGTCCGCACCTACGGCAAGTACCTGCCGCTGACCGCGACCGTCGTGTTCGGCGGCGTCAACATCAACCCGCAGATCGGCGCGTTGCGGCGCGGCGTGGATATCCTGGTCGCGACACCGGGTCGTCTGCTCGATCACGTTCAGCAGCGGACTGTGGACCTGAGCCGGGTCGAGATTCTCGTTCTGGACGAGGCCGACCGCATGCTCGACATGGGCTTTATCCGCGACATCAAGAGGATACTGGCGCTGCTGCCGCCCGGCACCAATCGTCAGAACCTGCTCTTTTCCGCGACATTCTCCAACGAGATTAAAGCGCTGGCGGACAGCCTTCTGAACAAGCCGGTGCTGGTGGAGGTCGCCCGACGCAACGCCGAGAGCGAACTGGTCACCCAGTCCGTGTACCACGCCACCAAGGAAAGCAAGCGCGATCTGCTGGTCCATCTGCTGGTGGAGGAGAAGGTCGGACAGGCGCTCGTCTTCACGCGCACCAAGCATGGCGCAGACCGGCTTGCCAAGCAGCTTCATCAGGACGGCATTGTCGCGGTTCCGATCCACGGAAACCGCAGTCAGTCGCAGCGCACCCGTGCGCTCGCTGACTTCAAGGCGGGCGCGGCACGGATTCTGGTCGCGACCGACATCGCCGCGCGTGGCCTGGACATCGAGCAGCTGCCCCATGTCTTCAACTACGAACTTCCTAATGTTCCGGAGGACTATGTTCACCGGATCGGGCGGACAGGCCGCGCGGGCAGCACCGGCGAAGCGATCTCGCTGGTCAGCCCGGACGAGCAGAGCTACCTCGCCGACATTGAAAAACTGATCAAGAAGCGGATCGCGCGCCGCGAGGTGACCAATTTCACCCCCAAACCGCACGCAGCGCCACTGCCGTTCGAGGAGCGGGAGCGGGAACGGTTCGTCTACAACACGCGCCCCGGCGGCAGCGGCGGCGGCAATGGCCGCAGCAACTCCAGCCCGAACGGCAATGGCCGCTTCACGCGCCCTTACAACCAGGCCCCGTCCACGCCCCGTCCTCCGAGCGTCCCACGCCCGGCGCGGCCTGGTAACGTAACCGCCAGCAGCGATGCAAACCGGGGCCGTCGCCCCGCACCCTCGTTCTCGCGCGAGCCGCGCGAACCGAGAGAACCCAGCAACGCCTAGCACATCCCTTCATCAGGGAAGGAACGAATCGCCGAGCGCCCCGTGCGGAATCTCCGCACGGGGCGCTTTGCGGTTCGGTACGCCTGCGCGGAGAGCTGTCCGGGTCCGCCGACAGCTCTAGCCCGGACCGCGGCGGGTGCGGCCTGCTGGTTCCAACGCTTTCGAGCAGACTAGGCGTTGGGTCTACCGGCGTTTTCCAGGTAATCCGTGCCCTTTGAGCTATAATCGGTTGAGGGAACAACGGCTCATCATGCACACACTGCGGACGCTGGAAACGGTACGCTGGGGAATCCTTGGCTGCGGGGATGTCGCCGAAAAGAAGAGCGGTCCCGCGCTTTACCGGGCCGATCACTCAGAACTTACGGCAGTGATGCGCCGGGATCGGGCAAAAGCGGAAGACTTTGCGCGGCGGCATGGCGCGAAGCGGGCGTACGACCGCGTAGAGGATTTGCTCGCCGACCGCGAAGTGAACGCGGTTTACATCGCCACACCCCCGCACCGGCATTGCGAGCAGACGCTCCTTGCGGCTCAGGCGGGTAAGCACGTCCTGGTCGAGAAGCCGATGGCGCTCAATGCCTCCGAGTGCGACCGGATGATCGCCGCCTGCCACGAGGCGGGCGTTTTGCTGCACGTGGCCTACTATCGCCGCTTCTACCCCAAGTTCCTCCATGCGAAAGAGGTTTTGGACCGGGGAGCCATAGGGCAGGTTCTGGGAGCACGGGTCCAGGTCTGCGCACGATCTGAAAACGGAGGATGGCGAAGCGACCAGATGATTTCCGGGGGCGGACATCTCGTAGACATGGGGTCGCACCGCCTGGATATGATCCTTTGCCTCCTGGGCGATTTCGCGGAAGTTTCCGGGTTCGCGGAAAACCTTCCCGGCGGACAGAACGTCGAAAATGACACTGCGTTTGCGCTGCGAATGGCCTCCGGCGCCTTGGTCTCGGCGGGCTTTCATTACCGCGCGTTTCCGCCGCGCGATGTGCTGGAGATCTATGGATCTGAGGGGACACTGACCTTCGATCCCTTCGATGGCGAAACGTTTCTGGTCAGGACGCAGGAGGCATCCCGCCGGGAGGAGGCGCTCTCGTTCCCGACGCCGTCTCCGGTCCATCTCCCTTTCGTTCAGGCATTGGTGAACCGTTACCGAGGCGAACCCTCCGGACCCCACGTCAGCGGCGAGGAGGGCGTAAAAACGACCCGAATACTGGATGCCGTGCTCCGTGCCTTTCGCACTCGACAGGAGACCGATTCTCGATGAAACTTCGACGCGGCTTTTTCTGGCTGCTGACGCTGCTGTTTTTGACCGGCGTGGGGCTTGCGCAGGCACAGCAAAAGCGGATTCCGGTCGTGGCGACCCTGGAGTTCGGGGTCACTGCGCAGTCCGGTTCGCCCGCGATTTTGGGGCGCGCGGCGACGGATGCCGTGGTTCTGGAGATGAACCGTACTGGTCGTTTCGACAGCGTGCCACGGTCCCAGGTTCAGCAACAGATCAAGGAATCGGATCTTGCTCCCCCCTTCCGCAGCAACGAGATCCAGCGATTGGGTCAGTCGCTTGGCGCCGATTATGTTGCCTCCGGCGAGATCACCGAGATCGCGTTTATCCCAAAGCCGCGCCGCGCTCGCGTCACCCTATCGCTTCGGCTGACAGACCCAGCGACCGGCGAACTGGGAAACGGGGCGGTGGAGACGGGCCTTTCCGCGACGGACACCGGGGCTGTCGAGGACGAGACCCTGATTCAGCAGGCGATCACAGATGCGGCTTTCAGCACGGTTCGGACCATGAACCGCTACGCGCCCGTGGAGGCGACGGTTCTCCTGATCCGAAGCGGTCGGGAGGCGACGCTGAACCGGGGGAGCCGTGATGGCATTCGTCCCAAGCAGGAGATGGTCGTACTGCGGCGCGGCAGCTATGTGGGCCGAGTGCGCGTGTCTTCCGTTGGCGATACGGACTGCCGGGCGGATATTCTGGATGGCGGGATACGCCCCGAGGATCGCGCCCGTGCGGTCTTCAAAATGCCGGATGCCCCCCGGCGGCGTTAGGGGCGGTGCCGTTCCTGGGCGAATGCTTCGATCATTTTCCGGTTGAATGCGGGCAGGTCATCGGGGCTGCGCGAGGTCACCAGACCGCGGTCGGCAACAACCTCCTGGTCAGACCAGTCCGCGCCCGCGTTTTTAAGATCCGTCCGGATGGATGGATACGAGGTCAGGCTGCGCCCCCGGAGCACATCCGCCTCGGCCAGCACCCAGGGACCATGGCAGATCGCAGCGACCGGTTTTTCCGCATCGAAGAAGCTCTTCACGAACGCGACCGCCTCTTTATCTGCCCGTAGCTTATCCGGATTCATCACACCACCCGGCAGCAACAGGGCGTCATAGTCTTCCACATTCGCGTTCGAGATCATCTGGTCAATAGCGAACTCATCGCCCCAGTGGTCGTGCTGCCAGCCTTTGACCGTCTGCCCCTCCGCCGTGGAGACGATCACTGTCATCGCTCCCGCCATTTCCAGCGCCTGCTTCGGCTCGGTCAATTCCACCTGCTCGAATCCATCCGCAATCAAAATCGCGACGCATTTGCCGCGCAGAACCTGTTCCATCGGATTTCCCCCTGAGCCGCGTCTACTGCCGGTTTTGCGGCAGCGCAGTGTTGGTGCGCACCTCGATCTGGCCGTTCTTTACTCGTGTTTCAAAGCAAGGCTGCGCAAAGGTTGCGGGGCCATCCTCGTTGTGTCCATCCTCCAGCCGGAAGCGCGAGCCATGCCAGGGGCAGACGAGGCACCCGTTCTCCAGCCTGCCTTCGGAGAGCGGCCCACCGTGGTGCGAGCAGGAGTTCGCGAGGGCGTGGATCCTCGCTCCCTGCTTGACCAGGACAAGCTTAAGGTCGCCGGTTTGGGCGAGAGTCGGCGCATTTTCCGGAAGGGCGGCGGCGGAAAGGACCGGGATAAACTCGGCGGGAAGGCCCCGGCGCGGCGCGTGATCCGCGCCGAGGTTTTTCTCATGGGCGAGCTCGCCGCCGAGGTAGGCGCTGGTCATCACCAGACCGTAGCCAAGGAATCCCAGTGCGCGCCCCGCGCCACGGTTTCCCTGCTTGCGCGCGGCATAAGAAGCCCCGTAAAGAACGGTGGCCGTAATATTGAGCAGTGCGTGAGCCGCGCCGGTCTTTTTGACGGACGCTTCCTTGTGCGGATACCATTGCGTCAGCCCGGTCACTGCCGCGCTCGCTGCCCCGGCAAGCCCCACCGCCAGGGAGGCATCCGCTCCCGGTGCGTACTCGCTCTTTCCCGCACCTTCCAGAAGGTCCAGAGCAGCAGTAACCGTCCATGCCCCAATGGGGACGGTCACCACGGCAGGATGCAGAACGTGCCCCATCCAGACCCCGTTCAAGGCGTTCTCGATCGGTTTTTTGGCTGGTCCTGCCGCGTCGTAAGCGGCCTGCACGGCCCCCTGCATCTTGTCCGCGATCGGTTCCAGCCACTCCTGCGCGTCAATTTGCGCGCTGATCACTTTTCCGTCCGCCATGAAAACGGCCCCTCTTCCATAGACGGTACGCCCTGTCGGTAACGCCGCCGTGATGTTGGTACCCGTCTCCGTCAGGCTTTAATTACGGCCCGGTTTTGAGGTCCCATTCGCGGCGGAGAAGGCCATAGAGGCGCAGGTCGTGAAACTCCTCTTCTTCGTAGTAATGCTCGCGTTGCGTTCCCTCATGCTGGAAGCCCAGCGTGTCGAGGAGTTTGATGGAGGCGGTATTGCCCGCACCGACATCGGCCTCGATCCGATTGAGATCCATGCGTTCGAAGCCGAAATGAAGGATGGCGGCGGCGGCCTCCCGCATCATACCCTGCCCCCAGTAGGCGAATGCCAGGTCGTAGCCTAGGGAGGCGCGCTGGTCGGTACGCTGCCAGAAGTTGTAACCGCACATCCCGATGACCGTGTTCTCCCCACCCAGGAGAGTGATTCCCCAGCGCAATTCCGTTTTGAGGCGGTAGCTCTTGCGTATCTCCTCCACCAACCGCCGCGCCTCGGCGACGCTTTGATAGGCCGCACCAATATTGTGACGGGTCACTCGGTAATCGCCGCGGATCCGAAAGACGGCCTCTGTATCCCGAAATGTGATTTCGCGTAACAGCAGACGTTCGGTTTTCAGGCGCGGAAATTCGGTGAAATCGAAGCGAGTGCTCATCGCCCCAACCATACCACACTCCGAACCTGCCGCGAAACAGACAAGCCGGGAACAGGATGATGTCCTGTTCCCGGCTCGTCTGTTTTTTGGCTGCCCCCGGTCACGGTGCCGGGTATAGCCGAATCCGCGGAATGCTTTGCAATGCTTGACCAGGGTAGGACCAGTAGAGGCGCGCTTCCGCGCCGCCGCCGTTTTCGTAGAACTCCATTTTGACAGCGGCTCTCTGGCCCGCGGTGAGCGTCACGGTCTGCGTCCCGACATCATTTGTCGGGCCGTGGTCACTCCAGTTATTGACGATCAGCACCCCGTTGATCCAGAGCCGCACACCATCGTCCGAGCGGGTCATGAAGGTGTAAACGCCCCCTGTCGGCGCCTCCAGTGTCCCTTCCCAGCGAACCGAGAACTGGTTGGTGGCAAGGACCGAGGCATCCGGCGAACCGTCTCCCCAATCAAAGTCAACTTGGGGGTCCAGACGGATCAATGATGCCGACCCGGATAGGTCTTGATTGGCAAAGTAGGTTGCCTTCAAACCGGTGCCCGTTGCAAGGGGAGATGGGGCCGGCTCTGCGGATGGGCCCACAAGCTGAATATCATCCAGAAAGGCGGTGTTATCACCACCATTCGGATTCAGCCCAACAAAGCGCAGAGAGGTGCTGCCGGAAGCCGGAGCGTTGAAAGTGACGGAGGCAGAGCGGTAACTGTCGCTGGGTGGGGTGAACTTGCCCAGCGACTGATTGCCGAGAAACACCTCAATCTGTTGGTAGTTGCTCTGGTGGTTAGCGCGCTGGGCGGCTTTGAAGGACAGGGTATAAGTTACGCCAGCCTGAAAGCCGTTCACACCCTGCGAAATGCTTCCCTGGCCCTGTAGAAACGCGGCTTGCGCACCTTGGGGGGCCTGAGGATTGCCGGACGTGAACCCGGATGCGTTGCCGCTGATCCCGGCGCTCCCTTCAAAGAACCAGCCACCACCAGTGGGATTGTACCGGAAGGAGGAATACGATCCGGCGTCGCCCACGAACGGGCTTTCAAAACCAGCATTCTCGATAACGAGAGCCGAATTCGCAGGCAGAGCAGGCGTCGGTGTTGGCGTCGGTGTTGGCGTCGGTGTTGGCGTCGGTGTTGGCGTCGGTGTTGGCGTCGGTGTTGGCGTCGGTGTTGGCGTCGGTGTTGGCGTCGGTGTTGGCGTCGGTGTTGGC
>JACMJB010000012.1 GCA_014380815.1 Armatimonadota bacterium | reverse complement strand
GGCGCGATGCCGCCCCGGCAATTGGTGACATTGATCGCACCGGACTTCTATGGCAGCCCGGGCGGGGGGAACCATTGGGCCAACAGTGACCGGCCCGGCGGCAATAACTACGCGGAGTGGGCACTTTACGCGGGCGTCGCTCCGTTGATCCTGGCCGTGTTCGCTCTGGCGCTTCCCTGGAAACGGGGGGGACTTCCGAAGGAGCGTGCCTATTTTGCGGGTCTCGCAGCCTTCGCGCTGCTGCTCGCCATGGGGACCCCGCTGAACCTGCCCCTGTTCTTTCTGGTGCCGGGCTATAGTCAGACCGGTAATCCCGCTCGCTGTCTAATTCTGCTGACGCTGTCGCTTGCCGCGCTGGCGGCGATCGGTCTTGAGGCGCTTCTCGGGCGCGAGGTTGCCGCCGAGGCGAAGCGGAGAGCCAGCTTCACCGCGTTGGTGGTCCCGACTCTTGCCGCTGCAGCAGGGGCGAGTCTGGGAGCGCAGTATGCCTCTCAGTCGGTTCCCGAGGCGTCTTTTGGACAGCTTCTCGCGCTGGCCCAACCGGATCTGATCAAAGGCGTGGTGCTGCTGGTCCTCACCACCACCGCGATTGCGGTTGTGCCGCGGCTCAGCGATGACCGGCGGACGCTCGGCGGCGCCCTGCTAACGGCACTCGCCGCGGTGGACCTGCTTGCCTGGGGCACCGGCTACAACGCCTCTGTTTCCCCCGATCTGGTTTACCCGGTCACACCGGGGATCACCTATCTCCTGGCCAATGCCAGGTCCGACCGGATTGCGGTCATCAATCGTAACTGGACTCTGGGAGCGCAGCCGCCGCGCGGGGCCGCCCTGCCGCCGAACGCGCTCACCGTTTACGGTCTGCACGACATCGGTGGGTATGACTCGCTGTTCCCCGGCGATGCCAAGGAGCAGGTAAAGCGGGCGGGTGGCGGCGAAGACCCCTCGCCGCCCGCCAACGGCAACCTCGTTTTTGTGAAGCGCATCGGAGCGGCGACGGCGCTTGGGGCGCGGTTCATCGCCGTCTCCCCGGATGTGCCGGAGACCGCACTGGAGACCAGCGGTCTTCTGCGCGTTTACGAAGGCGACGACCTGCGTATCTACGAGAATCCTGAAGGGCTGCCAGCGGTCAGCAGGGCGGCGCAGGAACGCTTCGACACCTTTCGGATCGGTCTCTTCTGCGCGCTCTGCGGTGGTGCGGCACTGGGGATGATCGGGATTACCGCTTTCCTGCGGTGTCCGGGGCGGACGCCGTAGACGCTTGGATCGCGTTTCGGGCCTCATCCGCCGTGGCATACAGGTTGAAGAGGGTGTTGAGTCGGGTGATCTCCAGCATCCGCTGGATACTCCCATTGCATCCAACGAGATACAATGACCCGCCCTCGGGACGCAGGTTCTTTGTCGCACTGAGCAGTATTCCAAAGCCACTGGAGTCCATATAGCCGACCGCTGATAGATCCACGATCACCTGGCGGCTGCCCTTGCCCGCTTCCGCGAGCGCGGTCTTCAACTGCGGCGAAGTTGAAAGGTCCACCTCGCCGTGTACCTCAATCACACAGACCCCCTCATGGGTCCGCACCGCGCCAATGATACGAATCTCCGGTGCATCATCCTGCACCGCTTCACGGCTCTGCTCTTCCAAATTCCCTGCCTTCCCGTCGGGGGATTATACGGCGGGTTCCCGAAATGCGTCAAGGGCACCTCCGCGCTGACATCCGGTCTTACCCGTTTTACGGATGCGGTACCCCTTGTTGTCCCGATTATCCGTGCTGTCTATGCTATCGCTGGCAACGAAGCACTGGCAGCGGAGAGGTCAGCGCCTGAAATGGAAGAACAGCACCGCACAATCGAAAGCCATCGAGATAGCCCAGTGGATCAGGAAGCACGGCAGGAACGAGCGCAGGCGCAGTGCGATCACGCCGAGCAGCAGTCCTCCCGCAAGTGATGAGTACAGCTCCGGGGCCGGTTTCCCGACATGCAGCGCGAAGAACAGCAGGGCCTGAAAAACCACCGCGAACCAGTCCGGAAGGGCTTTCCGAACACCGAACAGCAGAAACCCCCGAAAGAACCACTCCCAGCAGAACATGTAAAATCCGAAGACGGACTCGTGGAAGACAAGACGCCCCCAGTCAATGGTCCCGCCAGAGAAACCGCCCCCCGGCCCCGGGCGCACCCCAAAGATCGCACCGGATTGCGAGAGTGAGTTCCCGATATAGTAGTTCTGCGGTGCCGGGGTCGGGGCAATAAACAGGAGCACCGGAATGAAAAGCAGAAAGCCGATCAGGGCGAGCCGCGCGCCCTTTTTCAGATCGCCCGGGGTCATCCCGAACTCCGAGGCGTCGCGGCGCAGGCAGAGCAGGATAAAGCAGAGCGGTATCCACAGCAGGAGGGAATTGTTGAGCAGGTAATACTCCTCGAAGCCCATGCGAGTGTAATGGTTTTTCCAATAAAGGAAGCCAGCCACCACAATTCCGATAACGAGGGTCCCCCACCCAGCGACGCGGTCGCTCCCTTCCGTGGTGGCCTGAGCCGCCCCCGTGCCGCTTCGAACCGCACTTTTACGCCGACGCTGCTGCATCCAGAATCCCTTTGAGCGCCTTCGGGGCCTCGCGCCGCAGACGCTGCCGCGTGTGGGCTACCGAAGCGCGCAGTCGCCCCATATCCAGCAGCGGATAGGTTCCCGATTCGTAGAGGACGCGCCCGTCCACCAGGGTCAGCAGCACGTCCGAGGCGCGGGCGCCATACACCAGAGCAGCTTCGGGGTTATCGTCGGCTGCCGGGGTGACATGCAGGCCATCAAGTCGTACGACGCATAAGTCCGCGCGCTTCCCACGCCGGAGCGAGCCGACCTGCTGCTCCAGTCCCAGCACGGTCGCCCCGTCCAGGGTCCCCATCCGGAGCGCATCCCGCGCACTGAGCGCCGCGGTATCCCGCTCCCGGGCGCGCGCGTTGTACACCGCGAACCGCATCTCCTCGAACAGATCCGCGCCGTTGTTGGAGGCTGCGGAATCGGTTCCAAGCCCCACGATAACCCCCGCTTTTCGCAGCAGGGAAAGCGGCGCAAAGCCTACCCCGAGTTTCCCGTTTGATTTGGGACAATGTGCGACCGAGACCTTTTTGGCTTTCAGCAGAGCGGCGTCCGCTTCGTCCACCTGGACCGCGTGAACGGCGAGTGTCGGAACATCAAAGCCGCCGCAGTCGGACACATATCGGATCGGAGAAACGCCGGGCGCGGTCCAGGCGGTCCCACGACGCCGGAACTCATCGGCGAATGCACCCGTTCCGGCGCGAATCAGACTATCCTCGGCAGATGACTCCGCAACCGAGATGGTCTGACGCAGCCCCCG
>JACMJB010000088.1 GCA_014380815.1 Armatimonadota bacterium | reverse complement strand
TTGGTGTTGGTGTTGGTGTTGGTGTTGGTGTTGGTGTTGGTGTTGGTGTTGGTGTTGGCGTCGGTGTTGGTGTTGGTGTTGGCGTCGGCAGAGCAGAGGGGTAAAGCTGGCTCTGAGGGATCGCCACTGCAGATGAGGCTCCCGGCGGGGTCCAGAGGAGCCGCGCGGTCGCGCCGCCGCCCCGCTCGTAAAACTCCATCTTGACCAGGTACTTCTGACCGGCGGTCAGAGGAATCGCCGCGCTGACATTCGTGGTGGGACCATGATCGCTCCAGTTGTCAATCACCTTTTGACCGTTTACCCAGAGGCGGACCCCGTCGTCGCTCACGGTAGAGAAGGTATAAGCGCCCGTCAGAGTGGCCTGTACCTCTCCCTCCCATCGGACAGAGAAATTGTCCGCTGAAATACCCGTGGCGCTTGGCGTCCCCGTGCCCCAGTCGAAATCAACCTGGGAATCGGTGCGCGTGACGGGAATACTGGACAGACTGGGGTTCGCGAAGTAGCTGCCCAGAAGCCCCGTGCCGGTCCCGGTGGTAGGGGCAGGTGAGGGCGTCGGGGTCGGGGTCGGCGTTGGGGTCGGAGCTGGTGTGACAGCGGCTCTTGGGATAACCAGGAGCGTTACCGATGGGGAGGGGACAGTCAGCAGCACGCGCGAGCCACTGATGGGGAGATCACCCAGGCGATTGATCGTATTGGCGGCGGTGAGCTGCCACACCTGCGCGGCGGCGGCCGGGGAGAAGTTCGCCAGGTTTAGCGTCACCGGGGTATTTCCGGAAAGGGATTTGGAGACGACCATGATCTTGACCGTACCCGTCGCCGAGTCTTGCGAAGCGAAGGTAGACAGGACATCCGGGTTGGGCGCGGGAGCGGACAGCGAGACATCGCCGAACGCGCCCTTGCTGCCGTCGTAGTTCCGGTAGAGTTTGATCGCTTTGTACGTAGGGGTCGAGGGATTGGGAGTCGTCCACCGAGTACCGATGTCCAGCCCTTCACGTCCCAGGATACCCAGGACATCCGCCTGTGCGATCGCCCCGTTGATATGGCCCTCCGCCCCCCAGTTGTACTCGGTCAGCGCGGTTTTTGTGCCGGGGTAATAGTCGGTTACCCACTCTTTCATACGAGGGATCAGACGGACTTTACTATTGACCCAGGTCTCATCTGTGTAGTTGGGGTCCCAGAGCGAGCGAGTGGATCGGTTGCGGCGAAGCTGCATCGCGGACGAAGTATCATCGCTGAACTCGCCGCCCTGTGGGTAGTAATGCAGACTGAAGACATCCAGCAGTCGTCTGCCATTGGCCTGTTCGTAGGTCTTAAACTGCTGCAGAAGCCATGGCATCGCATCCATGTTGCCGTGGCTTGCCCGGTCCGGCAACGATGACCAGCCGTGGGCATTTCCCCACTGACTATCGTAGCCGCTGTAGAGGTAGCCGGTCCAGCCCCACTCCTCGGGTCCGACGACGAGCGATGAGGGGTCTACACCCTTGATGATCGAGGCGTGGTCGCGCATCTTGGTCCACACTTCGTCCAGGGTCGCACCGACAGGATGGACATCGCGGTGCGTCCCATGCCAGATCGAGTACTCGTTGTCCAGGATATAGTAGCGGACCCCGCCGCCACTGGCTGCGCCAAAGGTTTGCGTCAGCTTCTGGATCCAGCCTTGCTGAAAGCTCGCGCTGGCGGGGACATTGGCATCGTTCGGATCGTTGCCGGTGATGGGGTACCCGTTCGAGTAGACCCCGTTTCCGGCATCAGGCGCCCAGTTCCAGTCCGCGTACTGCTGCGCACCGTACTTGGAAAGCGAGAATGACCAGCGCTTGGAGCGATCTGGGTTCACCTTCGCGACCCACCCCAGGATCGGAACCGTCAGCATGCTTTCCGTGCTGGTGGCTTTGTTGGCCCGGACAAACGTCTCACCACGCTCGCCCGGTGTCGCGCTGGGGTCCCCGATGCTCTGATAAAACCAGTCATTGCCTCGGTTGTCGGCGTTCTGCTGCCAGTTATAGCGGGTCGTGTTGTTGCCGCCCATCCGGTTGATTGGGCAGTTTAGGTCGCTGGCGGTCGCGCCTGCGTAATTCAAACCATAGACAAAGGGAGAGATGGGATGACGGCCCGCATTAACATCCACGTTAACGCTGACAGCGGCGTTCTGGGCGCGGACCGCCGACAAACCGCCCAGAGAGAGGAGTCCTGCCATACCAAGAGCGCTCAGGGTATTTGGACCGCAGAGTTGGCGAACGAAACGCATTATTGCCTCCGAAGGGGCGTACTTCAGCCCACTCTCCGAGTATCGGGACGGACTTGGCTTTTCTGCAGCGAGGAGTTTCTTTCGATTTGCTATAGACAGTGGCTATCAGTCTTATCAGAAAGATGCGTTGGACAGAGGATAAGAGGACAATCTATAATAAGTCTACCGAAACCCTCTCAAAAGGCAGAACCGAACATGATCTCCGCCGCCGCCGTACCACCGGCTGTCCCGACTGCTTCCGCCCCACGTACTCTGTTTGAAAAGATTTGGGATGCCCATGTGGTGCGGGAGCAGTCGGGACAGCCGGCCCTGCTCTACATTGATCTGCATCTGGTGCATGAGGTGACCTCGCCGCAGGCTTTCGAGGGTCTGCGTCTGACCGGACGCCAAGTCCGCCGCCCGGAGCGCACCGTGGCGACGATGGATCACAACGTGCCGACGACCAACCGGTCGCTGCCGATCGCCGACGATATTTCACGCCGACAGATGGAGGCGCTTTCCCGGAACTGCGCGGAGTTCGGCATTACTCTGTACGATATTCATTCCCCTCGCCAGGGGATTGTCCATGTCATTGGGCCGGAGCTTGGCCTGACGCAGCCCGGGCAGACCGTGGTGTGCGGCGACTCGCACACCAGCACTCATGGCGCGTTCGGGGCACTTGCGTTCGGGATCGGCACCTCCGAGGTCGAGCATGTGCTGGCGACCCAGTGCCTGCCGCAGTCCCGCCCCAAAACCATGGAGATTCGCGTGACCGGGCAGACTGGCCCGGGCGTCACTGCCAAAGACATTATTCTGGCGATCATCGGCAGGATCGGTACCGATGGCGCGACCGGCTACGTGATCGAATATACTGGCGAGGCAATTCGCGCGCTTTCGATGGAAGGGCGAATGACGGTCTGCAACATGAGCATCGAGGCCGGGGCGCGGGCCGGAATGATCGCTCCCGACGAGAAGACGTTCGCCTATTTGAAAGGACGGCCCCATGCGCCGCAGGGCGCGGACTGGGACCGGGCCACGGCGGCCTGGGCAATGCTTGCCACCGACGACGGCGCAGCTTTCGATACCCTGGTAGAGATTGATGGGTCCGCGCTGGCTCCCTATGTCTCCTGGGGAACATCGCCGGGCATGGTCGCACCCGTTATCAGTCGCGTTCCGGATCCCGCAAAGATTGCAGATGCGGCGGATCGGCGGGCAGCCGAGCGCGCCCTGGAGTATATGGGACTGACCGCCAACACACCGCTGACCGAGATTCCGCTGGACACCGTGTTTATCGGCTCCTGCACCAACGGGCGCATCGAGGACCTGCGGGCGGCAGCGGCGATTCTGGCGGGAAAAAAGGTCAAGACCGGTCTGCGCGCGCTCTGCGTTCCCGGTTCCCACGCGGTCAAATGGCAGGCGGAGGCGGAGGGCATTGATGTGGTTTTCAAGGCGGCGGGTTTCGAGTGGCGCGAGCCAGGCTGCTCCATGTGCCTTGGCATGAACCCGGATATTCTGCAGCCCGGCGAGCGATGCGCCTCGACGAGCAACCGGAATTTTGAAGGCCGTCAAGGCAAGGGGGGCCGAACGCACCTCGTCAGCCCCGAGATGGCCGCCGCCGCTGCCATTGCCGGGCACTTCGTAGATGTGCGCGAAGTGGCAAAGTAGAAGGAAAAAGCAACTCCATGAGTGCGACAGCTTCCGCAAAAGAGCAGTTCGACCGGCAGGCGGCGCATTACAACGGGCAGTGGGCAAGCTGGACCGACGAGACATTGCAGCGGATGATCGTCCTGGCCGACCCGCAGCCGACCTGGCGCGTGCTGGATGTTGCGACCGGGACCGGCTTTACCGCGCTGGGCTTCGCACCACGAGTCGCCCACGTTACCGGAGCGGACCTTTCGCCGGGCATGCTCGCACAGGCGACGAAACGCGCGGAAGAGCAGGGGATCGCCAATATAGACTGGGTGGAGACACCCGCTGAATCGCTGCCGTTCATGGACGGCGCCTTTGATCTGGTGACGGTTCGGATCGCGCCGCACCACTTCTCCGATGTTGGCACCTTTCTGTCTGAGACGCGCCGGGTCCTGAAATCAGAAGGCGTCTTTATGCTGGGAGATACGACAGTGCCCGATGATGATCCAGTGGCCGCCGACTGGCAAAACGCGGTCGAGCGGGAGCGAGACCCATCGCACGTCGCAAACCTCTCGCCGGAGACCTGGCGCGTACTCAGCGAGAGAGCGGGCTTTACGGTCACGGATCTGGAGGGGCTTTCCGGGGCGATCAGGATCGCGCTGACACCCTGGCTGGAAACGGCGGGCGCGACCGGCGAACGCGCCGAGCGGGTACGCAGTCTATTCGCCCAGGCACCGAAGTCCGCGCGGCATCACTTCGAGATTGCGACCGATGCCGAAGGCGAGACGCATTTTTCCTGGCAGCGCGTCGTGCTGCGGGCGGTCGTTCGCTAGGCAGAAGCTGGGAGAAGCACCGCAAGCGCTGCCGCTGAAGTGCTGTATGCTCTGATCTTCGCCGCCCGGCTGTTTTTTGAGAAGCGATGCGTTTGTGTCGCTGGATACCCGGCGCGCCCCTCGGCGCACCAGGAGTGGGAAAGGATAAAGACGACATGGAACCCTTTGTAAAACAAACCAGTATCGCCGCCCCGCTGGACCGCGCGAACGTGGATACCGACCAGATCATCCCCAAACAGTTTCTGAAGCGCATCGAGCGCACCGGCTTCGGGCCGTTCCTGTTTTTTGACTGGCGTTATCTTGCGGACGGCACCACGCCGAATCCGGAGTTTGAATTGAACGCACCCGCGCTTTGCGGGGCGCAGATTCTGGTGGCGGGTAAGAATTTTGGCTGCGGTTCCTCACGCGAACATGCTCCGTGGGCCTTGAACGAGTACGGCTTTCGCGCTCTGATCTCGTCATCGTATGCAGACATCTTTTACAATAACTGCTTCAAAAACGGTATTTTACCGGTGGTATTGCCGGAGGAGATCGTCGCGGGTCTTATCCGTCAACTCCAGGCGGAACCCGGCGCGACAATGACGGTGGATCTGGAAACGCAGACGGTCCACGCGCCGGACGGTCAGGTGATCTCTTTCGTGGTGGACCCCTTCCGCCGTGACTGCCTGCTGCGCGGCCTGGACGATATTGGTCTGACGCTGGAGCATGAGCCGGACATCACCGCCTACGAACTGCGGACCGAGCGGATTTCGGTCGCCGCGTAGCGTTCTTCTGCACCAAAACCCGAGAATGGACCAACGGACCGCATCGAAAAGCGCGGTCCGTTGGTCCGTTTTCGGGTCGGGTCTGTTACGCGGCGGGTTTCTTCGCGAGGTCAAGGCTGATGGTGATCGCAACGTCGTTGGAAACCATCGAAACGCCCTCGACCACCTTGCTCCAGGCGAGGCCATAGTCCTGCCGATTGATCGTCAGCAGGGTATCAACCCCCAGGTGCTGCACCCCATCGGGTCCCTTGACCGGCCCCTGTACTGTGAAGGGCATCGCGACCGTCTTGGAGACGCCGTGCAGGGTCAGCACCCCCAGTGCTGTAAAACCCTTCCCCTTCTGGACGATCTTCGTGCTCTTGAAGGTGATCTCCGGGTACTTTTCGGCATCGAAGAAATCCGCGCCTTTGAGGTGACCGTCCCGCTGGGCATTCGCAGTGTCAATGCTGGCGGTCTTGATCGCAAAGCTCACCGACGAGTTTTCCGGCTTGACGCCGTCCACCTTCACGGTTCCCTCGAAGTCGTTGAAGTGGCCGCGTACCTTGCTGACCGCGAGGTGCGTGATCGCGAAGCCAATATCTGTGTGGGACTTATCTACGCCCCAGGTACCGGTCGCCGCTGCATAGCCTGCCGTGGTGGGTGCCACTGACGCCCCTGCCGCGTGAGCAGGAGTGATCCCGCTCCGCGAGATCGCCAGTGGTGCGAGAAGCAGAGTCCCCAGCGTCGCCGCTCCGAAGATCGCCGCTTGTTTAGCCCGTGCCGTGTTCCTGAATATCATCGTCGTAGTGCCGTCCTTCCGAAACAGAATAAAAGTGAATCTGGTCATGATACCAGCAGGCAGTCAGGTGCGTTCCCTACAGTGCTGTATTTTTTTCATTAAGGCAAGAAAAAGCCCGCTGCTCCTGCGAGCAACGGGCTTTCCTTTCGGGAACCTCAGAAGTCTATTCGTCTTCGGCGAGAGTTCCGATGGTGAGAATTTCCTTGGCGGCATCGCCGTTCTTGATCTCGTCCTCGATCGTCTGCATCAGGTCCGGGCGCTCCTCCAGGAATTTCTTCGCATTCTCACGGCCCTGCCCCAGGCGGTCTCCCTTGTAGGAGTAGAACGCACCCGCTTTGGTGACCACGCTCAGTTCTGTCCCGATGTCAATAATGGAGCCGGAGCGTGAGATCCCCTCACCGAACATGATGTCAAACTCCGCCTGCTTGAAGGGAGGGGCAACCTTGTTCTTGACCACCTTGACACGGGTCCGAATGCCGACGTTGTCGGTGCCGTTTTTCAGTGTCTCGACGCGGCGCACATCCATGCGCACCGACGAGTAGAATTTGAGCGCGCGACCGCCGGGCTGCGTTTCCGGGTTGCCGAACATAACGCCGATCTTCTCGCGGATCTGGTTGATGAAGATCGCCGCCGTGCCGGTCTTGTTCAGGCTGCCGGTGATTTTGCGCAGCGCCTGGCTCATCAGGCGCGCCTGGAGGCCGGGAAGGCTCGCGCCCATATCGCCTTCGATCTCCGCCTTGGGCACAAGCGCGGCGACCGAGTCCAACACCACGATGGAGACGGCGTTGGAACGGATCAAGGCATCAATGACTTCAAGCGCCTCTTCGCCGGTGTCCGGCTGAGAGATCAGCATGCTGTCAATATCCACGCCGATATTCGAAGCGTACTTGGGATCAATCGCGTGCTCCACGTCCACGTACGCGGCGATCCCGCCCTGTTTCTGCGCCTGGGCAACGATCTGCAGCGCAACCGTGGTCTTGCCCGACGATTCCGCGCCATAGATCTCGGTGACACGCCCCTTGGGAATGCCCCCGATTCCCAGCGCGATGTCCAGCGCGAGTGATCCGGTCGGGATCGCCTCGACTGCGACATTCTTGGCGGAGTCACCCAGCCGCATGACCGATCCTTTTCCAAACTGCTTTTCGATCTGCGCCAGCGCCAGTTCTAGGGCGCGCTCTTTATCCTGTGCCACGTTATTTCTGCTCCTGATTTGTTACGTTGAGTTGCCACGCGTTCAGCGTTTTGTACGATGCACCGCGCGGATCGAGAAAGCTCTGCACCAGTTCCAGAGTCGTGCCCGTCTGGGCCCCGCAGTCGGCGCTGGCTTCCGCCAACACAGCGGCGCGAAGCGCCTCGGTGTTCTGGTCGCTTTTCACGCGCCCCAGCGTGATATGCGGCATCAGCCCCCCTTCGCGCGGGACACCGAAGGGGAGAAGCGGCGGCTCCGCCTTCTTAACCAGTGTTTTCCACGCCTCCGCGCCCTGTCCGATCCCGACCCAGAGCGTCTTCAGTGACGGCTTGTTCCTCGGAAAGGCACTCGCCCCGCGCACTTCAAACCGGAACGGTGCGGTGTCCGCGGCGAGCGCTTCTCCAATGCTTTGTAGGTAGGGCAGCGACGACTCTTCCTGATCTCCCAGGAACGAGACGGTCAGATGAAAATTCTCCGGCTCCACCCACTTGACATCGCCATGGGCGGACCGCAGCCGCTCCTGCACAGCGGCGAGACCATCCCGCACCTCTGGTTCCAGCGGAATGGCGAAGAAGAGCCTCACGCTTTGAGCAGCTCTTTTCGCAGCAGGTCCAAAGCGGCCTGGGTGGAGCGCAGGCGAATGTCGGAGCGCAGGCCATTGAACCGGTGCTGGGTCGCGGTCACGCCTTCGGCGGTCGCGAGGCCGATGTAGACAAGGCCGACCGGCTTTTCGTCGCTTCCGCCGTCTGGCCCGGCGATACCGGTCACGGAAACCCCGTAATCGGCTTCCGCCAGCTCGCGCACCCGCTCTGCCATCGCTTTTGCGACTTCGGACGAGACCGCGCCGAACGACCCGACCAAGGAGGCGGGGATTTTCAGCAGATGGATCTTGGCATCGTTTGAATAGGTAGTCAGGCCGGTATGGAACACCGCCGAAGCGCCGGGGACATCCGTGATGCGCCCCGAGAGCATCCCACCAGTACACGACTCCGCGGTCGCGACCGTCTTCTTCTGGGCCATCAGCAGTGCGACCACGGCCTTTTCCAGAGTCGTGTCGTCCTCGCCGTAAAGCACCCCGCCGAGCCGCTGTCTCAAGTCTGCGGCTACCGGTGCGATCAGGCGATCCGCTTCCGCCGCGCTCGATGCCCGTGCCGTGACCCGAAGATGCACCTCGCCGGTTTTGGCGTACGGCGCGACACTCGGATTCGACGCCTCCATCAGATCGCGCGCCTTCTCCTCGACCGTGGACTCGCCCATGCCGACGATCCGCAACGTTTTGGAACGAATCACCTGTCGCTCGCCCGCTGTTCTCTCCAGAAGGTACGGATAGACGCTGGTCTCAAACAGGGGAATCAGCTCGTTGGGCGGACCGGGAAGCGCGATCACGACCGTGCCGTTTTTCTCCAGCAGCAGGCCCGGTGCCGTACCGTTGGCGTTGGGCAGTGCGACCGCGCCCGTGGGCACGTCCGCCTGCCGCAAGATCGTCTCCGACATCGGGTAGCCGCGCTGCGCGAACCAGTCGGAGAGGTGTTGCGCGATTGCGGGGTCGCGAACGAGCGGAGCATCCATCACCTCGGCGATGGCATCGCGCGTCAGATCGTCCATCGTCGGACCGAGTCCCGCGACCGTGATCACCAGATCGGCGCGCTCCGTTGCCTGCCGGAGCGTTTCTATCGCCCGCGCCAGGTTGTCTCCGACCGTAGCCCGGTGATAGACATTGATGCCGAGCGATGATAACTGCTGCGCCAGATACGCGGCATCGGTATCCACGATCTGCCCCAGCAAAAGCTCCGTCCCAATCGAAACAACCTCAGCAATCACGCGCGGCGTCCTTCCGGTTTCGCCTCGCTATTCGAACAGCGGAGGAGGCGAACAGCGGCAAAAATCTGTTTGCATTATACCACGATCGCCCCCGGTTTTCCTGCTCCAAACCGGCATCCGCGCAGGCATTTTCGAACAGATCGCCCCCATCAGGCTCCGCTGCCCAGCAATTGGGATTGGCAAAATCCAGAAAGCATCAGCGCCCCTCCACCTCCTCCCCGGCCCCGGATGACACCGGCGGACATCCACCACCACTATTGCGCGAGCGAAGCGATTCATCTCCTACATGCGATGCAGTTGCCCGGCGGTTATCTGAAAATTGAGTTTTCAGGTGGCTTTCGTTGCTGCCAGACCCACCGGCGGCTCCGACGCGAGGGGCAGCGGATTCGGCCCCACTTCTCCGGTTTTTTCGATGGTCATCACCGCCCGCTGCGGGACCGCGATCAGGATACCCTCCTTGTCGAACGCCTCCTTGACTCGCAGGCGAAGCTCGCGTGCGACCGCCCACTGATCGCCGGGCAGGGTCCGCAGCGTCATTCGCAGTGTTACGTCAGACGGATTGAACGACTCCGCCCCCAGAAGCAGCGGCGGCTCCAGAATCCGCTCCGGCCACTCTTCTTTCAGCATCTGGGCCGTCGTTTCCAGAGTCGCCATCGCCGCGCGCAGATCGGTCTCGTAGGACACATTGACCTTGAAATCCACCTGCGCCCAGCGTAGCGTGGCGTTGGCGACCAGTTCGATGCTCCGGTTCGGGAAGGTAATCAGCCGCCCGGACATGTCGCGGATCTGCGTGATGCGCAGGTTCAGGGTCTCGACGGTCCCCTGGTGTTCACCAACCTGGATAGTGTCTCCCACGCCGAACCGGTCATCAATCAGGATGTTGACTCCCGCGACCAGGTCCTTCATCGTGTCCTGGGCCGCCAGACTGATCGCGACCCCAATCAGCCCCGCCGATGCCAGAAGGGCAGACAGGTTCACCCCGGCCCACGAAAGGGCGACAAACAGGGCGACGATCCAGATCAGTGTGGTGCCCGTGATCCGCGCGACCGCGCCCAGGGTCGCACGGCGCCGCAGGGTGCGCACTGTGCGCTCTTCGGGGGAGAGCGTATCGGGAAGCGGCGGGAATATCCGCTGCAGCAGGATCGCAAGCAGACGGGAGGCGACCGCGGCTTCCAGCCCAACGACGATGAAGATGCTGAGCGGACGCACCACGCCGGTCCCCAGAATGTGGTGCAGAGGGCGTGTCAGGGGGAACAGATCCGTGATCCGGTAGGCCGCCAGCAGCCATACCAGCGAGACCACCGGCCAGCCGGGGCGGTCGAAGAAGCGATTCGCCAGAATCCAGACCGCCACATTGATCAGGGCGGCAATCAGGATCACCCTGCCCGCTCGGAGCGCAGCCTCGCGCAGGTAGTCCGGCTGCCGCTCCAGGAGCGCCCCCTGCAAAGCAGTCCCGATCTTTTCGGACCATTCCCCAGCAAGCTGAGCGGGCGTTTCCCCCCTGGCATCGGCGTCGGCCCGTGTCACCGTCAGCAGTGACTCCTTCCCGATTTGAAGGACCGCCTCGCTGCCGGTCGGCTGTGTTGTCCGCACCGTTACGCTGGGCGGGTTTGTGGGGTCGGTCGCTTCGTTCAGGGCTTTGCTCAGGCGCAGAATCACCAGATCCGCCCGGTCCTGCGCCTGGGCAGGCGTGTCCGCGGCGACAGAGAACAGGATTCGCCCGTTTAGCACCACATTGGCCCGCGCGATTCGCGGGGGAGAGGGTGTTGCCGCAACGGGGGACGGTGAGGGTAGGGAGGGCAGCAGGGGCAGCCCCGGGATCTGAGCCTTCACCGAGGAGCGCGGCGAGAAGGTGACCAGCAGCAGCAGAGCGTAGTAAAACACTCGCCGGGACAGTCGCTTCGAGAGCGGCAAAAACGGACCAGTAATTCCGAACCTCCTCATGCCCGTCCGGGCGTGGTTCCTGGTAAGGTGCCCCAGAATGATCTCTCGGCACAGCGCCACTTAGTTAGAACTCCGCATCGCCGGGCGTGCGAGGGAATGGGATAACATCCCGGATGTTTTTCATACCGGTGATATACATCAGCATCCGCTCCAGACCCAGGCCGAAGCCCGCGTGCGGGACGGACCCGTACTTGCGAAGCTCCAGATACCACCAGTATTCTTCGAGCGGCAGGCCCTGGGCGGTGATCTTATCCCGCAGAACGTCGTGGCGCTCCTCGCGCTGCGACCCGCCGATGATCTCGCCGATGCGCGGGGCGAGCACATCCATCGCGCGGACCGTTTTCTCGTCATCGTTCCGGCGCATATAGAACGCCTTGATCTCTTGGGGGTAATCGGTGACGATCACCGGCTTCTTGAACGTCTCCTCGGTCAGGTAGCGCTCATGCTCGCTCTGCAAGTCCGCGCCCCAGAATACGGGAAACTCAAACGCACGGCCTGCCTTTTCCAGGATAGAAACTGCCTCGGTGTAGGTGACGTGCTCGAAGTCGGCGGTCGCCACCTGTTCCAGCGTCGAGAGGATCGTGTTGTCCACGCGCTGGTTGAAGAAGGCGAGATCCGCTTCGCAGTGGTTCAGAACATGTGAGATGATGGCCTTCAGAAACTGCTCGGCAAGCGCGCGGTTTCCGTCGAGGTCACAAAACGCCATCTCCGGCTCGATCATCCAGAACTCGGCGAGGTGCCGGGGGGTGTTCGAGTTCTCGGCCCGGAACGTCGGCCCGAAAGTGTACACGTTGGTGAAGGCCAGCGCGAAGATCTCGGCCTCCAGCTGCCCCGAAACGGTCAGGTGGGCACGCTTGCCGAAAAAGTCAGAGGTGTAATCAATCTGCCCGGCTTCCGTGCGCGGCAGGTTCAGCAGATCGAGGGTCGAGACACCGAACATCGCGCCCGCTCCCTCAGCATCGCTGGTGGTGATCAGGGGCGTATGGACATTGAGAAAGCCGCGCTCCTGGAAGAACTGGTGGATCGCGAAGCTGAGGGCGCTGCGGACCCGGAAGACGGCCCCAAAGGTGTTGGAGCGGCTGCGCAGGTGGGCCTTTTCGCGCAGAAACTCCATCGTGTGGCCCTTCTTCTGAAGTGGATAGGTCGCGGTATCCGCAGTGCCGATGACCTCGATCAGCGATGCCTTTAGCTCGACTGCCTGCCCCGCGCCCGGCGAGGCGACCAGTTCGCCGCTTACCCTGAGACTCGCCCCAGTCGTGACCCCGGCAAGAACCTCGTCCAGGATCGCTCCCGCCTCGACCACGATCTGCAGGTCCGCGAATGTGGAACCGTCGCTGAGCTGAATAAAGGAGACGCCTTTGCTGTCGCGCCGGGTCTTGACCCAGCCGTGTGCGGTCACGGAATCACCAACCGGCTTCAAAAATATATCGCGGACATAGCCGCCGGGTTCGATCATGGAAGAGAGACTGCCTTGCCAGAGTAGTTTGTTTCAAGGATACCATTTTGCGGCACGGTACCTGCACCCCTCTCGGGTGCAGGTCCCCCATTCCGGGTCGCTGCGCTCTGCTGTGCTATAATGTCGCCTAGAACTTAAGTTGGCCATTGCCTCAAAAGGCGGGCGACGGAACGGAAAAGGGAGCAAGGCGTGAAGAAGGGAACCTATCTCAGCGAGATCCGGCAGGGCGCTGCGTTTGAGAAAAGCGTCTTCGCGCTGAAAGATGTCAGGCTGCGAGGCGATGACAGCGGGAGCCGCCGGGCGACCCTGACCCTCTGCGACCGAACGGGCGCCTGCGCGGCGGTGCGCTGGAATATCTCCGAAGATGAGTTTGCCCAGCTTCAGGCAGCGCGGCTGGTGACAGTGACCGGCGTACTGAAAGCGGGTGACAGCAAGTACCCCAGCCAGATTCGTATAGATACGTTTGTCGCCCATGCGGAGATGCCCGCCGATTCATCCCCTTACCTCCCGCCACTGCCGGACGATCAGGCGGCGATAGAGGCGCGGTTTCATCGTCTGGTGAGAAGTGTCGCCAACGCCCACCTGTCGCAGCTACTACAGAACTGCTTTGCGACCGAGGCCCGCTGGCCCGAGTTCCGAACAGCGGTCGCCGCGACCACGAATCATCACGCCTACCGTGGCGGTCTGCTTCGTCACACCGTCGAGGTCGCGGAGCTTTGCCGGGAAGTGTGCCGTGTCTATCCCGCACTGCGCCACGATCTGCTGATCGCCGGGGCGCTGCTGCATGACTGCGGCAAGCTGTTCGAGCGGAATCAGGAGGGGCGCTCCGGCGAGTTCACCGCGCTTGGGGTGCTGGAAGGGCATCTGGTCAGCGGCGCTTTTTATGTCGGCGCGCAGGCCCAGCATATCCCCGGCTTCCCCACCGGCCTGCTGCAGGCGCTGCGGCACCTGATCCTGTCCCACCATGACCGTGCGGAGTGGGGTTCGCCGGTCGCGCCCGCGCTTCCCGAAGCGGTGGTGCTCGCCAAGTGTGACCAGATCAGCGCACAGACAACTCTCTATCTGGAAGTGGCGACAGGTGCGATACCCGGTTTGGTGAGCGTCCGGCGCGGCGACCACGAGATCTGTCTCGCCGATCTCGGGTTAGATCGTCTGGACCTTGGCGGCATTCCCGAGGACGACCGGTTAAAGGAGACGGTCGCAGACGCTTTGAGTCTGGGCGATCTGACAGTTACCCTGCTGCCCCTGCGCGGACTGGTCGCGGCAGGAGATGGCGAACGCGGCTCCGAAGCCCTTCTCGAAACTGGGGAGCGCATCGCCACCACCAGGCCGCCCGGCGGCGCGGATTATCTGACCCAGGTGGTGGGAGACAGCATGATCGGCGCGGGAATCCATGAGGGCGACCGCGCCTACGTGCGCTGCCAGGAGATTCCCAGTCCCGGTGACATCGTGATCGCGTTTGTGCCAGGAAATGGCGTGGTCATCAAACGGTTTGGCACGACCGCAGAGGGTTCTTTCCTGTTTTCGGAGAACCCGGACACGGACACTTACCCACCGATCCCCATTGCCGAAGGCACCCGGATTCAGGGCGTGGTGACCCGTGTGGAGCGCGATCTGACGCGGCGTTAGATCCGCGAGTAATGGTCTGTTTATCGGCCCGAAGGTCTGCTGCCTCGCGCCGCCGCGACGATCCTGGCTCCCCCATCCGACGCGACCAAGAGGCGGAAAGGGCGCAGGGCGGCATCCTCTTCCAGGCGACGGGACAGCAGGGGCAGTGCGTCGGTAAGGACATCGAGTTCCCAGACCGCCTCTCCGCCTTTGAGGGAGCGCCGGGTAACGCCCCGCACGCCAGCAAGCAGGTTCAGGGCGTCTTCCAGGCGGCCCGCGCGGGCGGCGCTTCCGACTCCGGAGACCACGAGCTGAACCGGCTGGGAGTCGCGAGCCGGAAGCAGCATCAGGGCCTCGGCAAGGCGCGGGGCGAGCGTCCGGGTCGCGGCGGCTGTCGCATTGCTGCGTGCGGTCACCAAGCTGATATTTGTGTCCGTATCCGCCGTGGCAAGTGCGGAGACGACTTCCCCGGTCGGGGCGCGGGTGGCGCGGGTGGTGATCTGCCCGCGCACGGTGTACATCGTCATCGGTCCCGCGGCGGTAACAAGCGGCAGTGTATGGGTCGTGACGATCTGCGGGGTCGTCAGAACCTCGATGTCAGCCTCCTTTTTGTCGGAAACCACCACAAAACCCGCTTCCGTCAGAGTCGCCTCCAGGGAAGCCGTCGCCGCCAGGATGTGCGCGCCGGGCGTCCCCCCCAAGTTTCCCGCCCCGGTGACATGGACACGCCAGGCTCGTGTCAGCCCCAGCCCCTTCAGCCGCTCCGCAAGCGGGCGCAGCGAAACCAGCGCGCGCACCCGCACCGTTACCGATTCCGGCCCGACGCTTTCGTTCAGCCTTTCTTTCAGGGTCGCGAAGCCTTCCGCCCGCGTCGTGACCTGATCGCGCACGAGCACGTAGTTCTGGGTCAAGGTGCGCGCGGAAACGAATACACCCGTGGTCTTCTCGACCGCGTTTCGGAGTGCCTGGGCCTCTGCCGCCCGCCGGGCGGCGAGTACCCCGCCCGTCCCGATCGCTGCCGTGCCCGTCGCGACGACCTCTCTCACCTCTGAGGGAGCGACCGTGGCAGTGACCGGGGGCGGCGCCGAGGTATCGGTCACGGAAAGGGGCGGCTGCGCCTGGGCGACGAGCGCGGACAGCGACGCGAGCGTTGCGGACAATGACCCCAGTGGAAAGCGGACGACGCTCCGGATCATTTTGTGGCACCACCCGCTGCCGAGCGCACCACCATCTGCCCGATGGCGGCGCTGGCCCGCAGCGCAGCGGGGGTGGCGGCGGCAA
>JACMJB010000087.1 GCA_014380815.1 Armatimonadota bacterium | reverse complement strand
GCGTCAGCGCGGCACGAACGGCCTCCACGGCGGCGGTCTCCTCGGCTCGCCCCAGCGCGGCGCCGATACGCTCGAGTTCCGCCAGTTCTTCCGCGACCCCTTCCGCACGATCCGAGGCGTAGTCGGCGGCATCCCGTGCCTTGCGGGAGCGCGTGAAGTAGCGCTCGGCATTCTCGTGGGGCGTCAGGACCGGGTCTAGTGCAATGACTACCTCGCCCCCGTCTTCCCCGAACAGATGGGGCAGCGTCGCGGACGTATCCCCTTTCCGGACCTGTCCCAGGTAAGCCAGCAGGGTGCTGCCCATCTGCTCGTATTCGTCCGCGCGCTCGGCTTCGGCAAGGGTCGCCCGGGCGGATGCCAGCTCTTTGCGTCGGAACGCCACTTCGCGCGCAACCGCCTTCTCCAGCGTGGTCCGATCAGACTCCTCTGTGTTGTGCTGAAGAAGCGTCGCGTAAAACGTGTCCAGTGCTACGGAGATGTTTTCCCGCTCGAACCGTCGCCCCGGCGAAATGGAGAGGGGGGCGAATGCCCAGACACCGGCAGTCGCTGCACCGTCCTCGGTCGCGACCGAATGCGGCGTGAACCGGCCGTTTCTTACGGAATCCATCAGGGCAACAAATACGTCGGGAACCGATGCCACCTCTCCCTCCGCACGCACGGCGATCTCCTCCGCCGCGAAGCCACTGATCCCCGAAAAGGTCCCCGACAGCCACTTCACCGCCGCGTTTATCTCCATCGGCAACGTCTCGAATATCGGATCGTCCGGGGAGATCACGGTGAGGCTATCATGCCCGGTCGTAAATCCCGGCGGCAGGGCATAGGCTGATCCGGGACGCACCGGGCGCGTGGAGCCGGCGGGAGACGGGCGGATCGCGCCCCGTACGGTTCCCTCCTCGGTGCAGAGGATCACGTTTGCGTTTCTGCCCATCAGCTCCGTGGCGAGGGTTATCCGTCCCCCGTCCGGAGTCTGGAAAATCAGGTGGACCAGCCGGTCGAAGCGGGGCATGGTCACCTCCGCAAGAACCGCGCCCTCAAGATATTTGCGGCAGACCTGGCAAAAGCCAGGTGGGGTGACGGGGTTTTCGCGCCGAACCTGCGTCCGGTGAATCCGGTACGTCCTCGGGTCAGAGGAGATCAGAATACGCTGCGCTCCCGCGTGTCCGTAAAGACTGAGGACCAGATCCGTCGGCGACGGCTGCTGCACCTTTTGCACCGGCGCACCGACCGCAAGCGTCCGAAGCTCGGCGGCGACGGCGGCGAGAATGAAGGTATCAAAAGAAAGGTTTGTTTGGGCCATGGGTTGGCGATATTGTATCCCTTGGCGGCTGGTGAGACACCTTACCCCATCTTCATCTCGGAAGGGAGATGGGATAGGGAGATACAATAAAAGCTGTTATGAATATCCCTCGCCCTCCGCTAGTTCACCGCCCGCGCCGCCTTCGAACCTCTGAGACCCTGAGACGCATGGTGCGCGAAACCACGCTTTCCGCGGACGATTTCGTATATCCCCTGTTTGTGACGCATGGTGAGGGGGTGGAGCACCCGATACCCTCCATGCCTGGTGTCCGCCATCTGTCCGTGGACACGCTGCTGCGCGAAGGCGAAGCGGCGGCGAACGAGGGCATTCCCGCCGTTCTGCTGTTTGGGATCCCGAACGCCAAAGATGCAACCGGGTCCGAGGCCTATGCGGATGAGGGGATCATTCAGAAGGCGGTCCGCGCACTGAAGCGGGAACTGCCACAGCTTCTCGTGGTCACCGATGTCTGTTTGTGCGAGTACACCGATCACGGGCATTGCGGGATCGTGCGCTCCGATGGCACCGTGGAGAACGATTCTACCCTGGACCTGCTGGCGCGAACGGCGGTCAGTCACGCGGAGGCAGGGGCGGACATTGTCGCGCCTTCCGATATGATGGATGGTCGCATCGGGGCGATCCGCGCCGCGCTGGACACAGTGGGGCTGGTGCACACGCCCGTGATGAGCTACGCCGCCAAATACGCTTCGGCGTTTTATGGCCCGTTCCGAGAGGCTGCCGGGAGCACCCCAGCCTTCGGGGACCGACGCTCGTATCAGATGGACCCCGCGAACCGCCGGGAAGCGTTGCGCGAGGTGCGGCTTGATGTGGAGGAGGGGGCCGATATGATCATGGTGAAGCCCGCTCTGCCATACCTGGACATCCTGCGCGAGGTTCGCGATACCTTTCCGGAGCTGCCGGTCGCCGCATACAACGTGTCCGGCGAGTACGCGATGGTCAAGGCTGCCGCGCAAAACGGCTGGATCGAGGAGCGCCGCTCCGTGCTGGAGCTGCTGACGGGGATCAAGCGCGCGGGCGCGGATCTTATCCTGACCTACCACGCCCGTGAGGCCGCCCGCTGGCTGCGGGAGGAGAGCCGCGTCTGAGGCTTACCCGCAGGGGCTTAGCGGCGCCGGCAAGGGGGTATTATCTGGTGGGAAACTTTCCAGGAGAGATTTTAGGACCATGTCTATCAACACCAATAAACTTCCGCTGGGGCACGAGCTTGTGGAGGGGCAGACGCACCACGCCGTGATCGTTTACGGGAACGCAACCTGCCCGGATACGCTGCGCTCGCGCGCCCTCCTCGAAGGTCTGGGGATCGAGTACAATTTCTACGACATCGAGCTGGATGCCGCTATCGCACGGACCGCTGATGCCCTGCGGGGCGAGGGGCACGGGGCAAAGATACCGGTAATCAACCTGGGCGAGGGATATGTCCTGGTCGAGCCATCCGATGATGAACTCACCGCGACGCTGACAAAAACAGGGCGGCTTCACGCGGCGGGCTGAGAAAAAGACCCCGGCGTAGATCTCAAGGTGAACCGGGACGCCCTGTGCGGCATCCCGGTTTTTGTTTGTTCCCCGCAAACGGACATGCTATACTGAGGGCGCTGCCGACGCCCCAAGCCGCATCCTTTCCGCCGCAGTCGGTCCGCAACGCTTTTGACCCCCCCGGCGTGGCAGAAACGAGCCGACCCCGTGAACCATCTGATCGCAACACTCAAGAACCTGGAATACGGTCAGCTTTTTCGCGCTGTTCTTGATGTGCTGGTGGTGGCCTATGTTCTGTACCGGGTGATCCTGCTTGCGAAAGGCCGACGTGCCTGGCAGATCCTGATCGGTCTTGGTGTCTTTTTTCTGCTGGTTATCGCCTCGCAGTACCTCGGCCTGGTGACCCTGAATTGGCTGCTGCGACAGGTGACTCCCCTTGGTCCGGTGGCCATTGTGATCCTCTTTTATCCGGAACTGCGCGAGATACTGGAGCGACTGGGCCGAATTGACTTCTGGGGTGCGCCGATCCACGTGGTTCACCGCGAGAGCATGGTGGAGACCATCGAGGAGGTCGTCCGCGCCGCGATGATCCTTGCCCCCCGCAAGACGGGCGCGCTGATCGTGCTGGAGCGCGAGACTGGTCTGGACGATGTGGTGGCGACCGGAACAGTTCTGGATGCCGAGGTGAGCGCGGAACTGCTCACAACCGTCTTCTATGTGGGAACTCCACTTCACGATGGGGCGGCCATTCTTCGCGGCAGCCGGTTGGTCGCGGCAGGCTGCACCCTGCCGCTTTCCGATTCGCCCAATATCGCGTCGAATGTCCATATGCGCCACCGCGCCGCGATCGGAGCCTCTGAAAACAGCGACGCGGTAATTATTGTCGTCTCGGAGGAGACCGGGACGGTCTCGCTGGCGATCCGCGGCAAGCTGATCCGCGGACTCAAAAACGACACGCTGCGCACCAAACTGCTGGAGGCATTCGGGCAGAACAACGCGAAATCCAGCCGCGCCACCCGTCGTGAGACCGCCGCTGCCGCCTTCTCCTTCGTTCGGCAACGGATTCCCTCCTCCGCTACCGCCAAGACCAGCGCTCCGAAGGCCGGTGATGAACCGAGGAGGGCGGAATGAGCATCCTCCGCCGGAATTTCGGGGTGAAGTTCTGGTCGCTGATTATTGCGATCCTGCTCTACTGGATCGCGAGTGGGCAGAGAAACCCGGTCGTCAAAACCGAGGTTTATGTCCAGCCACAGGTGAGCGGACTTGGCGAGGACCTGGTGGCAAAGACCCTGCCTCAGGGCAGCCCGGTCTCCGTCAGCGGTAGTGCGGAGGCGGTGGAGGCTTATCGTGCCCTCGAGCCGAAGGCAACCGTGGACCTTACTGGAAGCAAACCTGGCGCAAACCGTTACCCCGTGAAGTACCTGTCCCCGGACGGTTTCAGCAACGCACTTGAAATCATCGGGCCATCGGTGACTCTGGTGACGCTGGAGCGGAAAAAGCGCGGGGAGTATAGCGTGGATGTCATTTACGATGACGCTCCCCCGGCAGGATACGCCTACAGTCAGCCCCGTGCAAGCCCCGCCCGCGTTCAGGTGGAAGGTCTCGCAGCCGATGTGGGGCGCGTCGCGCGCGTGGTCGCGAATCTGGATACTAGCGGTACTCCAGGGGCGATCAATCAGGAGATCGAACTGGTCGCTCAGGACGTAAAGCAGCAGGCCGTGGAGAGCGTGACCGTCGTGCCCAGCAAGGTCCGCGCGACACTTGGCCTCAAAAAGACCCCGGCAACCAAAACGGTGCTGCTTTCCGCCGACCTCAACGGTACCCCGGCACCCGGTTACTATATCGCCGGGTATCGGTTCTGGCCGAACACGCTCACCATCTCCGGCTCGCAGGACCTGCTGGCATCGCGGTCATCGCTCAGCGTTCCCGTGGATGTGGACGGTATCCGGGCCAGTGCCGCACGAACGGTCCGGGTCCAGCCGCCCTCCGGGCTGACCGTCGTTGGCACAAGCGCCACCGTACACCTCCGCCTGGATGTCCAGCCGATCGCGGGGGTCCGCTCCCCGGTCGCCGTGGCCTCACCGCCCGCGATCTCGGCGCCGGTTTCGAGTGTGACGCCCCCACTCGGGGCACCGACGCAGGCACCACCGACACCCTGAGCCTGCCAAATGAGAGCACGAAATCTTACCCTGACTACCCTGACTATTTGAGGATTGCTTTGCCCCTTTTGAATGAAACCCTTTCTGAAACCGTTCGTCCTCTTGCCAAAATATCGGCGGTGCGCCACCACTTCGGCACAGATGGCGTCCGTGGTATCGCCAATACTGAGCTTTCCCCGCAGCTTGCGCTATCGCTGGGGGCGGCAGCGGCCCTGACGCTGAAGCAGCATGCCCAGAAAAGCCGCCCGCGGATCGTGGTCGGGCGCGATCCGCGCGTTTCCGGGGACCTGCTCGGGGCGGCGCTCATGGCGGGTATCTGCTCTCAGGGGGTAGACGTCGTGGATATCGGTGTCGTGCCGACGCCTGGCGTGGCCCACGCGGCGCGGAAACTGGGCGCAGCGGCGGGCGTGGTGATCTCCGCCTCGCATAATCCGGTGCGGGATAACGGCATCAAGTTCTTCGGGCCGGATGGGAAAAAGCTCGCGGACCGTGTCGAGGCCGAGATCGAGGGGGCGATGGCGGACTGGGAGAGTCAGCCGCGCCCCAGCGGCGGCGCGGTGGGGCGGATCACCCGCACATCGGAACCGGTCGCGGCTTATGCGGAGTTCCTTGTGGCAAGCCTCGCTCCGTTTCGGCTGGATGGCCTGAAGATCGTGATTGACTGCGCCAATGGTGCGGCCTCCCCGGTCGCCGCGGGTGTCCTGGAGCGCCTGGGGGCGACCGTGATCGCCCTCTCGTCGGAGCCGGACGGGGTCAATATCAACGAGGGCTGCGGATCGCTGCACCCGGAATCAATGGCGGCGCGAGTCGCCGCCGAGGAAGCCTTCGCGGGCATGGCGTTCGATGGGGATGCGGACCGGGTGATCCTCGCCGATGAAGCAGGGCGGATCTTTGACGGAGATCGTATCCTGTGCACACTCGGCCTGTTTCTCGCGGCGCAGGACCGTCTAACCAACCGCGTGGTGGTGGGAACCGTGATGAGCAATCTGGGGCTGGAACAGGCACTGGCGAAGCACGAGATACGGCTCGTCCGCGCGCCGGTCGGGGATCGTTATGTCACCGAGCAAATGGCCGCGCACCAGGCGGCGGTCGGCGGCGAAAAGTCCGGGCACATCCTGCTGCCCCACCTCTCGAGCACAGGCGACGGGATCCTGACCGGCCTGCACATTCTGCGTATCTGCCAGGAGTCCGGCAGGAGCCTTGCTGCCTGGGCGGATGAGATGACCGAACTTCCGCAGAAACTGGTCAATATCCCCGTTCGGCAGAAAGAGGGTTGGGACGCTATTCCCGAGGTCGCGGATGCGCTGCGCGCCGCTGAACGACGACTGGAGGGACGAGGCCGTATTTTTGTTCGTCCTTCCGGTACGGAAAAATTGATCCGTGTGATGGCGGAGGGACCCGATGCCGCCGAGGTGGATGCCCTGACCGCTACTGTCGCCGATGCGCTGCGGGCGCACCGGGGCGTGTAAGGAGTCCTTATGCTTCTTGCCATCAGTATCGGCAACTCTAACTTGCGGTTCGTGCTGCTGGACGGCAAGATCCCGATCGCAAACATTCGTCTGCGGTCCGACCGCAGGCGGACCAGTGATGACCTCGCCGGGGCGTTTGCCGGGGCGCTGGATGCCCAGGGGCGAGGGAATCTGCTTCGGGATGCCACGGGGGTTTGTGTCTGCTCGGTCGTGCCGATCCTCAGTGAGGCGGTGGGGGAGATGTGCTCTCGGAGCCTTCCCGATATTCCGCCCCCCCTGTTCATCACCGGGAGGATGGACCAAGGGATGGCGGTTCACTACCACCCGCCACAGTCTCTTGGCGCGGATCGCCTGGTCAGCGCCTACGCCGCGCGGGAGATCTATGGTGGGGGTCCGCTGATTGTCGCCGACTTCGGAACCGCGACGACCTTCAATGCCATAGATGCCTCCGGTGCGTTTCTTGGCGGCGCGATCCTGCCGGGGATCGGACTTGGGCGTGATGCCCTCGTGGAAAATACCGCCCAGCTTCCCCGATTGGACCTGTTCGCCCCGGAGCCTATTGCCGCTATCGGTCAGCAAACCGTGGATGCTCTGCGATCCGGTCTGCTGCTCGGCGCGGCGGCGCAGTGCGAGGGGATGGTCGCCCGGATACGGGCCGAAATGGGTGCCCCCCAGGCCCGTGTGATCGCGACCGGCGGACTCGGCGGGGTTGTCGCACGGCACTCGCCGATCATTGATGTCGTGGACCCGGATCTCACCATCACCGGCCTGCGCCTGCTGTATGAGAAGCTGACCACGGCCTGATAGCGTAATAATCCAACAGCCTAATAGCCGTCGGCGAACCGATCCGGATCGTAACCCCGGAACCCGTAGCCGCGAAAGATCCGCCAGTCCTTGATCGGTCCGATAAACCCCGGCCTGGTGACGACAGCAGAAGGCGCTCCCTCGACCCTTGTGAACACCTGCCGCGCCAGCCGCTCCGCCTCGTCATCTTTTTCGCTCAGCACCAGAATCGCATTTTCGCCCACGTGCTCCTGGGGGCGGCTCCAGATCCCGAACTGATCGCGTCTCGTGCCCAGATACAGCGCCACCATCTCCGGGCGATCGGGCAAATAAAACCCCAGGATGCTGTTGACGCGATAGTTGGTCCCAGCCAGAAACACCGGCTTGCCCTTGCGCTCCAAGGAGACTCGTTCCTGCTGGACTCGCGCGGCGATCTCGGACCAGCCATAAGGCTCCAGCGGCTTTTGTGCTGTGACCGGGCTGCGAACCCCGATGAGGGGCAGCACATCCGGAACAAAGACCGCCCCTGACATCAGCAGCGCAGGCACGGTAAAACCGGCGGCAAGCCCGGTACGGAACCGTGTCGGCAGGGCCAGATGCAGCCAGGCCGCGACTGCCATCAGGCCCGCAAGGTGGGCGGGAACCGGCCAGTTGATCTCCAGCTTGGACCGAAGCGACATCAGCAGGCAAAGCGCGAGAATCGGGGCACCGAACGCCCCGAAAAACCGCCGTGCCTCGTCCGGGATACCTGGCGTTCGCCGGGTGAAGCGGATTAGCACGAACAGCTCCGCCAGAAAGAGAAACGGCCCCAGTGCGAACGCCTGACCACCTAAAAATTCGCCGAACCACCGGAAGGGAGGCGCGCCGCGCGACCGGCTTGTCAGTGCGGCGGCGTGGCGCAGGTTTACCCAATCATGCCTGGCATTCCAAAATGCCACCGGTGTGAAGAGCAGCAGAGCCAGCGTGAACGCCGCATAGGGGTGGGGGGTCGCGAGCCACTTGCGGTACGTCGGCGAGAGCAGGAGAAAAAGCAGCACGCAGGGCGCGAACAGCAGCATGGTCACCTTGCACAGACTTCCCATCCCTACCAGCGCCCCCACGACGTACCAGCCGGCGGCGTGTTCCTGCTGCAGAGTATGTGTCAGCGCGTAAAGCGCGGCTGCCCAGAAGAAGACCTGAACGCTGTCGTAGGTCGCGAGCACCCCGCCCACGGCGAGCAAGGGGGCAACAGACAGAAAGACCATGGCCCACAAGCCGACCTGCGAGTTGGTCCAGCGGGCGGCGGTGCGATAGGCGAGCCAGCCGGTGCCCGCCGTCAGCAGGGTGTTGACGACCCGGATCCCAAAAGGCGTATCGCCAAACAGCAGTGTCCCCAAACGGATGCAAAGCGCGATCCCTGGCCCCTGGTCGTAGTACGAGAAATCGAGGTGGCGACTCCACTGCCAGTAGTGCGCTTCATCCTGTGCCAGCCCGAGCGCGGCCCCGAGGAACAGACGAGCCACTGTCAGAGTGGCTGCCAGAAGAAAAGCCGCCTGGTCCTGCCGGGACCAGGCGGCTTTTGAGGTGATCGTCGTGTTCGCGGTCGTCAATGGGCTAACCGATCTGGAAGAGGCTGTCGCTTACGCCGGCATTGACGCGGGTCCCTACTAGCGTTTGCACGGCGCCGACCTTGCCGAACTGGTTCAGCACCTCGATACGGGTAGGCACCCAAATTCCCGGCTGAATCTGAACGGGACTGCGGAATCGAATCTCTTTCTGAAGCTTTCGTTCGCCGTTGTAAGACCGCCGACGCTCGATGATATAGTTTTTGGGATTCACCCAGACCAGATCATAGGAGGTGTTATCGGTGTCGCGCTGGGTCAGTTTGTACTGATCCAAGCCGTTCTGCCGCCCGATGAAGTGCGGTTCCCAGTCGGTCGTCAGCCAGTCCCGCGCGAAAATCCCAAGGTCTATCAGGCTCTGCTTCTGCCCCGGCTGCCCTTTGACGTCCAGGACTTTTTTGCCCACGAGCGGGATAGGAACGCGAAACATTTTGGTGTTTCCGTTATACACGAGCAGGGCGGTCAGGCCCGCAAGCTTGCCTTCAAAACGAGCCTTGTTCGGGTACTGATAGGCGACACTCATCCGTTTGACGCTGTAGGTGGTTGCGAAAGCGCCGCCAATCTTCTTCAGCTCCTCCCGGTTTGTCTCGTCGTCTTTGACCACCAGCGTGGTCGAAAGGTTTTTGATGCGGTCCGTGGTGCGTGTCGCGATCACGGTCTCCGGACTGACCTGCGGAGCCGGGGCAGCAGGGGCTGTCCGCGCCGCGGCAACCGGAGTGAGCAGGTGGGCTGCCTGAAATCCGGCAGCCAAAGTCAGCAAGGTCATCCGGGCGACCCGCCTGGAGCGGGTGTGATTGGTTTTCATCTCAAACTCCTCCTGAAACGGAGACTACTTTTTGGCAGCCGCCTTGACCGGTTTTTTCACCGGCTTCTTCGCAGCCGCTTTTGGCTTTGGTTTTGCAGTGGGCTTTGGGGTCGGCTTCGCGGTCGGGGCCGGTGACGGTGTGATGGTCGGGGCCGCAGTCGGGGTCGGGGCTGCGCCTCCACCGTAGAGCGCCGCCGCTTTTTCCGGGGTGTAATCCGCAAACGAGAAGTTGTGCTTGTCGTACCAGATTCCCGCCGCGTTGCGCTTCCCGCTCCCTGCTGGGTTCACATGGCAGTAGACACAGGCCTTCTTCTCGGCTCGCGCGAATTTCGGGAATGCCTCCGCTTGCGGCGTGGCGCAGAAGAAAGACAGGCCCGCGAGAGCCGCCGCGAAAACCACTGTCTGTGTCGCGGCCACGCCGCGCTGCGTCTTACTGATCATTCGAATCCAAGTTTCCTTAAGGTTTTTTGAGTCTGCGGGGCGGAGACGACGCCGCGTCGCAGGTCGCGCGCCAGCCGAGCAAGGTCCGGGGACGTGTCCACATCATACCAGGACGGCAGCAGGGAGACCGAGGTCTCCGTCGCCACTGCCCTGCGAAGCGTTTCCGCAAGAACGTCACCGGTGCTCCAGGGAATCCCTTCCAGGAGCGTGTGGGGCGTTTTACCCGATGCGCCGATGAGGAAATAGCCGCCGTCGTCGGCAGGCCCTAGAACCACCAATTGAGGATGACGTGCCAGCCGCCCAAATGCTTCCAGGATAAACCCACCCGGAAGATGCGGGGCATCCGTTCCGATCACACAGACGGATCTGGCCCCGGTTTGGAAACCGTACTCAAAGAATTGTACCAGTCGTTCGCCCAGGTGGTTCCCAATCTGGGGGAACGCCTGAAAGCCCTTTAACGTGACTTCATGGGGAAGGGATGTCGCGGGGCCATCCAGAGCGACTGCGGTCTGGATGCGGGCGGATGTCGGCAGCAGGCGAATCGTCTGCAGGGTGTCCTGAAGAAAGGAGGTTGCGAGAAGCGCAGCCTCCTCCTCACCAATGGCACCGCCGATGAGGCGTGTCTTCACGTTTCCCGGCAACGGAACCTTGACAGCCACGATTAGCAGTTGGGTTTCCGTCATCGCTGTTACTTGAGACGATCAACGGAGGCTACAGTTTCGTGGATTTCTAAGTTGTCGAGGTCGTCGCGGAATCCGAGGAAGCGGGAACCGCCGTCTGCTCTGGAGGGGTAGTGCCAAATAGTTTTTTGGCGCGAAGGCTAAGACGAAAGCAGGCCCAGCAAAGGCCGAGCAGCCCCCAAACGAGAACGGGGTGGGAGGGATACACATAGTACGCCAGTGCGGCCGCGACCCCAAAGAAAAACAGGGTAAGTAGCGTCTTTATCAGCATAGGAGTCAATCCTTAGTCCGTCGGGTGTTCAAGAAAACAATGCTTACTTTTGCATTCCGTATCAGCGACCAAAGTTAACCGATTATTTTTACCAGTTTGATCCACGCAGGATTTCGGAGGTGCTTGACATTGGGTCTTCAGGCGGCTATACTGTGCCCAGAAATGAAAGCGCTTTTTGTGTCACAGCCCCGTCGTCCCCAAAAGGCAACGGGCAGCGATCCGCAGGCGATTGTCGCCTGACGCGGACTTAAGGAAAAGAGGCTGGCCCGCCAAGTACCCGATACGCAGATCAAAGCGCGTCGGAATGTGCGGAACCTGCCGAAGCATACCGAGCAACCCCAGGGCCGCACGAGCGCGAATAACGCGCCGGGCGGCTTTTATTATTGGGCAGGGCTGTCTCAGGGCAGAGAACAGGATCTTCATCAGTGGCTTGCGGCGGAGGCCGCGCCCAGGGGAAAGGGAATTGCGCATGGTCCGCGTTGGAATCATTGGAGCAAGCGGTTACGCAGGGGGCGAACTGATTCGACTGCTGCTGCGTCACCCGGAGGTGAAGCTGACACACCTGGTCTCGGATACCTACGCGGGGCAGCCTCTCTCGAAAGCGTTTCCCGGGACGGCGGGAACCCTGGCGGGCGGGTTGATCTGTGAGAAGCGGGACGGTATTCGAGCCGCGCAGACCTCGGATGTTTTGTTTCTTGCGGGCGAGAGCGGATCGGCGATGCAAATCGCCGGAGAACTGCTCAATCTCGGGAAGCGCGTCATTGATCTATCCGCCGATTTCCGCCTGCGAAATATTGACCTCTATGAGAAGACTTACAAGATCGAACATGTGGGGGCTCGGCTCCTCGACGAAGGGATTGCGGTCTACGGACAGCCCGAACTGAACCGAGACAACGTGAAGAGCGCCTGGCTCGTGGCAAACCCCGGCTGCTATCCGACCGCCACGATTCTTGCCCTGGCACCGCTGCTGCAGCGGAAGCTGATCGAGACGCGCGGAATCGTGGTGGACGCCAAATCCGGGGTCTCGGGTGCGGGGCGCGCCAAATCCGACCCCGCCTATCGGTACTCGGAGGCGAACGAGTCGGTCCGACCCTATGCAGTGGGTGGGGTCCACCGACACGTCCCCGAGATCGAGCAGGAGCTTTCCGTTCAGGCGGCCCCGGAGAATGTCTCGGTCACGTTCACGCCGCACCTGGTCCCGATGACGCGGGGCCTGCTTGCCACCTGCTACGCGCCCCTTGCCCATACTGCCACCACCGCCTCGGAGGTGCTCGCTGCTTTCCACGACATTTATGCGGAAGCCCCTTTTATCGTGATTCGCGACGGCAATGATTATCCCGCGACGAAGGACGTTGCTGGCTCTAATTTCTGCCACATCGCCGCCACGGTGGATCCGCGCACTCGAACCGTGATTGTGACGAGTGTGATTGATAATCTCGTCAAAGGAGCGGCAGGGCAGGCGATCCAAAACATGAATCTGATGCTGAGCCTGCCCGAAACGATGGGCCTTGAGGGGACTGGACTATGGCCTTAGACGAACGGGCCGCGCCGCCGTGGCGCCTGGCGACGGCAGACGCCCCCTACGCGGTAGTGGAGGGCGGGGTATGCGCGGCACACGGCTTTGCCGTCGCCGGGGTGCGCTGCGGTATTAAGCGCAAACGGCGAGATGTGGCATTGCTTGCCTGCACGACGGGGTGGGATGCGATCTGTGCGGGGGTTTTTACCCAAAACGTGCTGCGCGCGCCGTCCGTTGACCGAAATATCGCCCTGCTGCGAAAGTCTCCGTCCGCGCGTGCCGTGATCGTGAACGCGGGCAATGCGAACGCGGGCAACGGCAGACAGGGCGAGGACGACAACGCGGCGATGGCAGCAATGGCGGCAGCCGCCCTGGGGGTGTCCGCGAACGCGATCCTGACCGCTTCGACCGGGGTGATCGGCACTGCCCTGCCGATGGAACTGCTGCGCGTCGGGATCGCCGACGCGGGGAGGGGGCTGGCCTCGACCCCCGAAGCGGCGGCGAACGCCGCTGAAGCGATCCTGACCACTGATACCTTCGAGAAGCAGTTCGCAGTTTGTTTCTCCCTGCCTGAAAGCGGAACGGAGATCCGGATCGGCGGGATGAGCAAAGGGTCGGGGATGATCGCGCCGAACATGGCGACGATGCTGGCCTTCCTGACGACCGACGCGGTTCTCTCACCCCCGCTTCTGGACCGGGCGCTTCGGGCTGCCGTGGAGGTTTCCTTTAACTGCCTGACGGTGGACGGGGATACCTCCACCAACGATAGCTGTGTCATTCTTGCCTCCGGCGCGGCGGGCAACCCGGTGATCGCCGAAATGGGTTCCGACTACGCCTCCTTCGTGGACGCGCTCACCCAGGTCTGTATCCACCTGGCAAGAGAGGTTGCGCGAGACGGAGAGGGGGCGACAAAGCTGGTCACCGTTCGCGTTTCTGGCGCTCCGACCCGCACTGCCGCTCGTCAGGTAGCCAAGACAATCGCGGAGTCGCCGCTCGTGAAGACCGCGCTGTTCGGCAACGATCCGAACTGGGGGCGCATCCTCGCCGCCGCCGGGCGAGCGGGCGTCCCCTTTGACCCACACCGCGCGACCGCGGACCTCGCCGGGGTGCGCATCTTTGCGCAGGGAACGCCCACCCGCTTTGACGGCCCCACGCTCTCCCAGGCGATGGCTGCCAGGGAGGTAGAGATCGCGGTGGACCTTGGGGGTGACGGGGACGGGTCCGCGACCGTTTACACCTGCGATTTCAGCTATGATTACGTCCGGATCAATGCGGAGTACCACACCTAAATGATCAATCCGGACCTTCAGGCGGAAATCCTGATCCAGGCACTGCCGTATATCCGTCAGTTCGCCGGGCAGACGATGGTCATCAAGTACGGTGGAAACGCGATGGTGGACGAGAACCTGAAGCGTACCGTGATGACCGACATCGTGCTGATGCGCTACGTCGGCATCAACCCGATCCTCGTGCATGGCGGCGGGCCGGAAGTCTCGGATGCAATGCGGCGAATGGGCAAGGAGCCGTCGTTCGTGGATGGCCTGCGCGTCACCGATGCCGAAACGATGGAGATCGTCGAAATGGTGCTCGCGGGTAAGACCAACAAGAGTATTGTCGCCCACTTAAATACGGAAGGGGCGCAGGCGGTCGGCTTGTCCGGCAAGGACGCGAACCTGATGGTCGCGGTGAGGGAGACCGAGCGCGGCGATATCGGCTTTGTCGGGCGGATCCGCGCCATCAATCCCGGCATCATCCATACCCTTGTCGCGGGGGGGTATGTGCCGGTGATCTCGTCGGTCGCTGTCGGGACGGACGGAGCGGCCTACAACGTGAACGCGGACACGGCGGCGGCGGCGATCGCGGTTGCCATGGGTGCATCGAAGCTGATCCTTCTGACCGACGTCGAGGGGCTGTTCCGCGATTTCTCCGACAAAACGTCGCTGATCTCCCAGCTTTCGACCGCTGAGGCGCGCGAGCTGGCGCACACCGGGGTCATCGGGAAGGGCATGATCCCGAAGCTCGAAGCCTGCGTGGATGCGGTCGAGGACGGGGTGCCGCGCGCGCACATCATTGACGGCAGGCGTCCGCACGCGCTGCTAATTGAGACTCTGACCGACAGCGGGATCGGCACGATGGTCTATCCCGCATCGTCGGGGTTTAAGCCACTTTTGGTTTGAGGAACGAAGATGCAGACAGTAACGCTGGAAACCGTGGAAACCGCAACCGGCCTGGGAACAGAGGAAATCAGCAACGCGAAGGCGTGGGACACGGCCCACGTCATGATGACCTATTCGCGTCAGCCTGCCCAGTTTGTAAGGGGGGCGGGGGCGCGGCTTTATGACGCCGACGGGCGCGAATACCTGGACTTGCTATCCGGCATCGCGGTCTGCTCGGTGGGGCACTGCCACCCGTATCTGACCAAAGCACTGCAGGAGCAGGCGGGAACACTTCTGCATGTCTCGAATATCTACCTGACGGAGCCGCAGGCACGGCTGGCGCGGCGACTGGTCGAGCTTTCCGATTTTGAGCGCGTCTTTTTCTGCAACAGCGGCGCGGAAGCTAACGAGGCGGCCCTCAAGATCGCGCGCAAGTTCGGACGCACAACCGGCGGCGAGTTGAAGACCGGCATCATCACCGCGGACAACTCCTTTCACGGACGCACGATCGCAACCATCACCGCGACCGGTCAGCCCAAATACAGCCGGGATTTCGCGCCGCTTCCCGCAGGCTTTTCCTATGTCCCCTTCAATGATATTGACGCACTCCGAGCAGCCGTCAACCGCGACACGGCGGCGATCCTTCTGGAGCCGGTCCAGGGAGAGGGCGGAATCCGTCCCGCCACGCTTGGCTACCTGCGGGCCGCCCGCGAACTTGCGGATCAGCACGGCGCGCTTTTGATCTTCGATGAAGTACAGACCGGGGTGGGACGCACAGGGACACTCTGGGCGTACCAGCGCTACGGCATCGTTCCCGACATAATGACCCTCGCGAAGGGGCTGGGCGGCGGCATTCCGATTGGCGCGTGCCTGGCGCGCGGCGCGGCGGCGGAGACGCTAAAACCCGGCGACCACGGTTCCACGTTCGCGGGAAACCCGCTCGCCGCCACCGCTGCGAACGCGGTTCTGGACATCCTCGCTGACGAGCATCTGACGGACAACGCTCGCCGCGTGGGCGCGCACCTGATCACCCGTCTCGCGGAATTGCAGGGGAAGTACCCTCAGATCCTGGGGGGAGTCCGGGGCCTCGGCCTGATGCTGGGTATCGAGGTTCGCAACGGTGCCGCAAGAAAGATCGTTGCGGCAGCACTGGAAGCGGGGCTGGTCCTTAACGCGACGGGCGATGATACGCTGCGCCTGCTGCCGCCCCTCACCCTCACCACCGCCGAAGCGGATGAGGCGATGGCGCGGCTGGAGAAGGCGATTTTGGAGATTTCTCCGGAAGGTCGGAAAGGATAGGAATGGCGACACAGTTCACACGCAATGGGCGCAAGGCGATGCTCTGGGCACAGGTGGAGGCGATGCGTCGGGGCGAAAGCTACGTAGAGAGTGAGCATCTTCTGCTCGGACTTTTGCACGGCGAAGAGACCGGCGCCCTGCGCGTTCTGGATCAGCTTGGCCTGGATACCGAACACATCATCGAAACGATCCGCATGACCCTGAAGCCCGCCGCCGCGGGAACACGCGTCGAAACCTCACAGCTTTCGCCGACTGCCAAAAAGATCGTCCAGCAGGCCCGCCGTGAAACCGAACAGACCGCTGATGATTACGTCGGCACGGAGCATCTGCTTCTGGCCCTGCTGCGCGGCGGCGAGAACGGCGTAGATCGCACGGTCGGCGGCTGGGACGAGATGAAGACCCTGGGCCTGACCTATGCACGCGCCGCGGGCGTCCTTTCCAAGATTCGCCCCGAAGCGATCTACTACCCTTCCGATAACGGCGGTGTCCGCGCTCCATCCCGGGCCACTCTTCCCACCCGTCCCGCAGTTGCGGCCCGCCCCGGATTCCTGAAGGGCCGCAGCCTTCTGTCGGTCGGCGATCTTTCCACCGATGAGATCAAAGCGCTGTTTGAGCTGACACGCGAGATCAAATCCGGTCGCACTCCGAAGAACGGTGAAGGGAAGACCCTGGCGCTGATCTTCGAGAAGCCGAGCCTTCGGACGCGCGTCACGTTTACCGTTGCCATGAACCGTCTTGGCGGTCAGAGCGTGTACCTGGGCAAAGAAGAGGTCGGCCTGGGGACGCGCGAAACGGTCTCGGATGTCGCTCAGTGCCTGTCGCGCTGGGTAGATGCCGTCGCGATCCGGACCTTTCACCACTCCACCGCCGCAGAGTTTGCAAAGACCGCGTCCATCCCGGTTTTCAACGGCCTCACCGACGATGAACACCCCTGTCAGGCGCTTGCGGATTTCTACACGATCCTGGAGCAGCGATCGGAGACTGCGGGGATGAAGCTGGTTTTTGTCGGGGATACCAATAACGTTTCGCTCTCCCTGATGCGTCTTGCGCCGCGGCTCGGCACGCACTTTACACTTTGCTGCCCACCGGAGTATGCCCCGCCGGAGGCGATTGTCCGCGAGGTATCGTCGCTCGCCAAGGCCCACGGCACCCGGTTCGAGGTCAGCCACGACCCGCTTACCGCCTCCGATGACGCCGATATTCTATATACCGATGTATGGACCTCGATGGGCCAGGAGAAAGAGACCGCCCGGCGTGAAAAGGATTTTGCCCGCTTTCAGATCAACGGCGATCTGATCCGGGAGGCCAAGGATGATGTGCTCGTCCTGCACTGCCTGCCCGCCCATCGCGGCGAGGAGATCGCGGGCGACATCATTGACGGTCCCCACGCGGGTATCTTCGATCAGGCGGAGAATCGTCTGCACATCCAGCAGGCCCTTCTTGCTGCTGTGCTGTGAGAACGATGAAAGAGGCAAAAGATGATCCCCGAGGAGTCGCGATTGGTTGCGGAACTCTACACGGTGCCGGAAAAGTCGGGGATCATCAACGGGGAAATCGTCCGCCTTATGACCACTGGGAGAGCGATTACGGCTTGACAGCAGAGGCAGTGATGGCCGCAAAGCGACGGGACTACTTCGCCGCGGGTACACGAGTAGTTTGGGATGTGGACCTGCTTTCCGAAACGGTGGTCGTGCGTAAATATACGGCGGAGGATGGAGCGGAGCGGCCTGCGTCAGTCTTCGCGCGGAGCGAAGCGGCGGATGCCCATCCGGCGGTGCGGCCGGACCATGCCCGTTCAGGATCTGTTCGAGGGCTGATTGAGGATTGATTGAGAATCGCATGAAAAATAATATACTGCTTTCCCTGCCGAAGGGTGAAAACGTCGGCATTGCCTTCTCGGGTGGACTGGATACGTCGGCGGCGATCGCCTGGATGCGTCATAACGGTGCGGTCCCATTCACCTACACCGCCAATCTCGGCCAGCCCGACGAGACCGACTACGACAGCATCACGCGCCGCGCGGGCGAATACGGTGCGGAGAAAGCGCGCCTGGTGGACTGCCGCAGGCTGCTGGTACAGGAAGGGCTGTCCGCGCTGATGTGCGGTGCCTTCCATATTTCCACAGGCGGAAAACACTACTTCAATACGACCCCGCTGGGCCGTGCGGTGACCGGCACCGTGCTGGTGCAGGCGATGCAGGAAGACGGGGTGGATATCTGGGGCGATGGTTCCACCTACAAAGGGAACGACATCGAGCGATTTTATCGCTATGGCCTGCTGACGAACCCGAAGCTGCGAATCTACAAGCCCTGGCTGGATGAAACGTTTGTCCGCGAGATGGGGGGGCGGGCGGAAATGAGTCAGTGGCTCGCCGAGCATGAGTTCGAGTTCAAATCCAGCGCGGATAAAGCGTACTCGACCGATGCGAATATCTGGGGGGCGACCCATGAAGCCAAAGACCTGGAGTTTCTCAACAAAGGACTGCGCATCGTGCAGCCGATCCAGTGCGTGAAGTTCTGGGACCCCGCGGTTGAGATCGCTACCGAAGAGGTGACTATCACGTTCGACGAGGGGACCCCGACCGGCATCAACGGCGAAACCTTCGGGGATGCGGTCGCGCTGGTGGAGCGGGCGAACGCTGTCGGGGGCCGCCACGGGCTTGGTGTCTCTGACCAGATCGAAAACCGGATCATCGAGGCAAAGAGTCGCGGCATCTATGAAGCGCCGGGAATGGCGCTGCTGTTTATCGCCTATGAACGGCTGGTCTCCGCGATCCACAACGAAGGCACGATGGAGAACTACCGGATGCTGGGCCGAAAACTCGGGCGGCTGCTCTATGAAGGCCGTTGGTTCGATCCGCAGTCACTGATGCTGCGCGATACGCTGCAGAAATGGGTGGGCCGAGCGGTCACCGGCAGCGTGACTCTGGAGCTTCGGCGCGGGGATGATTACTCCATTCTAGACACGGCGGGTCCAAACCTGACCTACCACCCAGAGCGGCTGAGCATGGAGCGGGTCGAAGAAGAAGCGTTCTCCCCGCTGGACCGCATCGGTCAGCTTGCCATGCGAAACCTGGACATTCTGGACTCCCGCGATAAGATCGGTGTTTACGCGGCGGCGGGTATCCTGCCCGGCGGCGGGATGCGTGGCCTGATGGAATCGGGAGGGGCCGCGAGCCGCAGTCCGCAGATCAGCGCGAGCCAGCCTGTCTCCACTCCCGAAAGTGGGGCGTAGGCGATGGCGCTCTGGGGTGGGCGATTCGAGGGCGAGACCGATGCCCTGGTGTGGCAATTTAACCAGTCTCTTTCTTTCGACCGGCGGCTCTGGCGCGAAGACATCACAGGTTCGATCGCCCATGTGACGATGCTGGCAAAGCAGGGAATCATCGCCCAGGACGAGGGGAGGACTCTGCGCGAGGCACTGACGGCCCTGCGCGATGATTTAGCGTCGGGAGCGGTCACCCTTCCAGGCGATGCCGAGGACATCCACTCCGCGATCGAGCAGTTACTGCGGGAGCGGGTAGGACCCGTGGCGGGGAAGCTGCACACTGCCCGCTCCCGAAACGATCAGGTGGCGACCGATATCCGGCTCTGGCTCAAGGGAGCGTCCGGTGATCTCCGGAGGTCCGTGCGAGAACTGCGCGAAACGCTGCTGCGGCTCGCCGACGAAAACCTTGGTGTTGTCCTGCCAGGGCGGACGCACCATCAGCATGCCCAGCCGGTCCTACTCTCGCATCACCTCCTCGCCTATTTCTGGATGCTGACACGCGACGATGGACGGATCACCGATGCCGCGAGGCGTGCCGATGCCCTGCCGCTGGGGGCCGGTGCACTCGCGGGCACCCCGTTTCCGATTGACCGGGAGTTCGTGCGCCAGGAACTTGGCTTCGCGACCGTCTGTCCGAATTCGCTGGATGCGGTCGCTGACCGGGATTTCGCGGTCGAATATACCGCGGCGGCCTCGCTGGCAATGCTGCATCTGTCACGGCTGGCGGAAGAGATCGTGCTGTGGAACGCCCCCGAATTCGGCTTCGTCGAGCTTTCCGATGCTGTGACAACCGGCTCCTCCATCATGCCGCAGAAGAAGAACCCGGATGTCGCGGAACTGATACGCGGCAAAACGGGGCGTGTTTACGGGGACCTGGTGACGCTTTTCACCCTGATGAAAGGGCTTGTTCTTGCCTACAACAAAGATATGCAGGAAGACAAGGAGCCGTTGTTCGACGCGCACGATACGGCGCTTGCCTGCACGACGCTGATGAACCGACTGCTTGCGGACGCGAAGTTCAAGCCGGAACGCATGAAAGCGGCGATCTACGGAGATTTTTCAACGGCGACAGATCTTGCGGATGCGCTCGCGGCGGAAGGGGTCCCATTTCGCGAGGCTCACGAGATTGTGGGAAGACTGGTGCGAGAGTGCCTGGCGAAGGGAAGGTTCCTGGAGACGCTGACACTGACAGATCTACGGCAGTCGGACCCGCGCTTCACCGACTCCGCTCTGAAGGCGGTGACTGCGGTGGCGTCCGCGGAGGCGCGGGATAGTTACGGTGGAACCGGATCGTCCGCGGTGCGCGTACAGATAGCGGAAGCGCGGCAAACCCTTGCCTGAATCCTGCCCGCTCGAATCCGACGAAGTATTCCGGTTTGAAGGGGATGACGGACGGATGAGTCTGTTAAAATCGGATGCCGCCGCCTCTCCCGGGAGAGGTCCCCGCCGGCCCCCTCAGTAACGAGAACTTAGACAGAGAAGCAGCTAAAAGACGAACCCTGTCAACACTATGCAAAAAATTCCAGGGCCGAATCAGACCGGAGGACAGCCCTCGCCCCCCGGGGTGCGCAAAAACCGCCGGAGAGAACGCCACCGGAGAGAGTCTGTACCGGATCTTTCTTCGCGAGGTCTGTTTTCCTCCACCCGCGCAAGCCTATTTCTGACGGCATCACTGATCGTCATTGAATGCACTCTCTCAATAACCGCGGGCTTTCCTCTGCCTCCCTTTCTCCTCTGCGCGTTGATCTTTGTCCTTGGCATTGTCGCCGTGGTCCGCACGGAAAAACGGGGTTCGCTGCAGGCGATCAAAAGTGCGAACTTGCTTACCCTTCTGCTGGTCATGAAGATCTGCGGCCTGATTGTTGCCGTTACCGGTGGTCCTTCCTCCAAATTTACCGGCATTCTGTACGTGCCGATCTTCCTTGCGGCCCTGTTCTATTCGCTGCCAGGGAGTGTTCTTGCCGGCGCCAGCGCGGCATCGTTCATCCTGCTTTTCACGCTGCCCGGCACCTCGTTCGCTGTCAAGGACCAGGAGGGCGCTCTGACCCTGGCAGGCGTCTTTCTGCTGGTTTCTCTGATCGCGGGGATCTTCAGTCAGCGCCTCACCTATGCTGCCCGCCAGGCTACTCGCCGCGCACAGGCTCAGCAGCAGCGAGCCGCTGAATTCGAGTGGTTCATGGATACGTCGGTCATGATGGAATCCCTTCAGAGTCTGGAGACGATGCTCTCCGCCGCTCTGCTCCGCCTTCAGGAGCTGATTCCCTGCGATACCGCGGCGGTCTTCCTTCGGGATTATGAGGGGCTTGAGATGCAGCTGGTGGAATACTCGAGCAACTGCGGCGAAAAACCGGTGAAGTTTCTGCTGACTCATGAAGAACAAGAACCCCTCCGCCTGGCGGGCTACACAGTCGCTTCCTGGTCAGATAGCACCGCCTCCGCACAAGAAATGGGGGCATTTTGTGACATTGTGCCAGGTGCCAGGTCCGTGATGGCGGCGACGCTCCGGACTCTGGACGATGTCTTTGGGGCGATCATTGTCACGGCCAAAGAACCGGGAGCTTTCACGGAAAGGCACCGAGAACTGCTGCTCCAGTTCGCGCGGCACGTGGTCTACCCCATTCAGCGCATCCGCCTTCAGGCGCTCTCCGTCACCGATATCCTGACTGGCCTGAACAACCAGCGGGCTTTCCGTGGGCGGATCAAAGACGAAGTGAAACGATCCCAGCGGTACGGGCACCCCTTATCGCTCATTCTCCTGGATCTCGACCACTTCAAGCGGGTGAATGACACCCTGGGACATCCGGCAGGGGATGCCATTCTGTCGCAGGTGGGAGCGATGCTGCGGCGCCGGTCGCGGGGCAGTGATTTTGTCGCTCGCTACGGGGGTGAGGAGATGGCGGTCCTTTGTCCCGAAACGCGTCCGGAAGAGGCGCTGATACTGGCAGAGCGGATTCGAGAAGCAATTGCGGGCCGGACCTTCACGTTGCCCGATGGGGGGAAGCACCACATCACAGTCTCTCTAGGGATTGCATCGCTCCCGGCAAACGGATCGGGAGAATCCATGCTAGTGGAGGCGGCGGACCAGGCGCTGTACGCGGCAAAGTCGCGCGGGCGCGACCAGGTGCAGATTGCGGGTTCCCCCGCTCGCCTTGTGGCCAAGCAGCGTTAGCAGGTCACGGCGTTCTCCCCTAAACATGGCTCAGCCAGCGGGGGAGTGACCTGTTTACGCATTCGAACCAGGGTGCTGCCGTCTACATTGGAGTATTCGACCGAATCCATAATGATTTCCATCAGCGGCAGTCCGCGACCATGTTCTGCCAGCGCCTCCGGCTTCGGCATGCTGTAGACCCCGGGCACTGGGTGGAAGCCATTTCCTCGATTGAGGACATCAATCTCCAGAGCGTCGGAACGCAGCCGACAGGCGACAAACACCATCCGGCTTTTCGCGGCGGCGCAGAGATCTGCGCCTTTGGTATCGGGGTCGCCCGGTCGGCCATATTGGACGGCATTGTTGCAGGCCTCCCCGACGGCAAGTTTGACCGCACTCCGATCTTCCGCAGACAATCCCATCTGCTCCCCGACTGCGTCCACCGCCTGTCGCGCGATGCCAATGTAGGCGGCGTGACCTGGAATGCGGACCTGAACCAGATCCGTATCCCGCACGCTTTCGTGACCGGAGTCGGGGTCTCTCACGGCGCAATCCGACATAACACCGTCGTTGATTCCCATTCGTCAGCGCTATCTTTCTTAAAAACAAAGAAACCAATTATAAATATAAACCGGGTTCTGACTCTTAATGCTGCCATGTTGCGCGGGCCTTCCCCAGTAGTTTCTCATCGCCGCCAAGCGACCCGCTTTAAACCGTGCAATACGGTTTCAGGACGAAGCATTCGAGAGAATTTCGACCGCCGCCTGCAGCACCGGCAGAAAAGTCTCCCTGGCCGGCAGGGGAAGAGAAACCTCTTCTCCCAGATAGAGATACGTATTTTCATCCCGGGAGGTGACCCCGTACCCTGCCCCATTCGCAAGAAACTCCGATACGACCTCCGCACTCCGTTCGGGGCTGAGGCCCTCCACCGCGATCAGTCTCCAGGATTCGGTGGCGGTGGCGCGGCGCAGGACCGCGAGACCCGCCCCGGAACCGAGCAGCAGCCTCAGTATTCCCAGAACGCGGACACTATCCGCAGTTTTCTCTTTCTGTGTCGCCAAGGTAAGCAGGGATGCCAGGGCGGCGGCGCGGCGATCCTTCCCTTCGCTCTGTTCCTGGACACGAGCACTCTGCAGTGCGACCGCTGCCTGAAAAGCGAAGGCGAGAAGCAGACGTACTTCCTCCGTGCGCCAGTCACGACGGTCGCGAGTGTAGACCTCCAGAACACCGACCACATTGCTCCGGCCCGGACCAGCCCGAAGTGGCACTCCCATATAGGAAGCGACTTTGCCGCGAGCCGGACGGAGGGCGGAGGACCGAAATCGGTCGTCGTCCTCCAGGTTTGAAATCGCCAGCGCCCGGCCACGCCGCGCGACCCACTGGGCGGGTGTTTCCGCGTCGGGGGCAGTGGGAGCCTCGAGAACCTTCATCCCGATACTCGCTTCGGAGATGAGTCGGGAAGAGCCGTTGTCACGCAGGTCATTGAGGTCACGGAGAGTCAGTGCGTCCGAGGGTGTGGAATAGAGCGCGCAATAATCCGCGCTGGTGATTTCCTGGGTCAAAGAAACGATCAGTGCCGGCACCGCCTCCGGCGAGCGCGAGGACCCCAGGGCACGCGAGACCCGGTGAAAGTACTTCCGAAGCTCCCGCGACTTCTGCTGGACATCCGCATAGACACGGGCGTTCTCGATCGCGATGGCGGCCTGATTCGCGATGGTGTAGAGCAGTTCCATCTCCGCCACCGTGAACTGGCGCCTTCTGCTGCTCAGGGCGCACAGCACCCCGATCGTGGAAACGCCCGATTGCAGCGGCATGCAAGTCATCGAGACGACCCCTTCGGTGTGCAGGGGAGCCGAGGCGTTTCGGTGATCTGCCGCGACATCCTGAACCGCAGTCGGTGTTTCAAACTCCATTACCCAGCCGGGGATCCCCTGACCGATCCCCGGCTGGACCCGTTCTGAAATCCCGGACGGCAACCCCCGCTCGACGACCATCTTGAGGCGTTTTAGGCGGGAATCATGCAAAAACAAGGCGAACTTATCCACCCCGAGCAAAGATAAGACAGAATCCGCGATCCGATCCAGGACCTGCGGAAGGCGGAGGGTGGAGGTGACCGCCTGAGAAAGCTCATACAGCGCCGCAGCTTCTGCGGCGCGGCGGGTCGCGTCCTCATAGAGCCAGGCGTTCTCCATTGCCACCGCGGCCTGGGATGCAAGAGCGGAAAGCAGGTTTGCATCGGCTCTGGAATAGACACCGGGCGCCTGGGTCGAAAGGACCAGCACAAAACCGTGGATCGCCTCGCCGGATCGGATCGCCGCGGCAAGACCACAGCGTGCGCCGAGGTCGCGAAACGGGGACTCGAAAAAGAAGGTGCCGCTGGCGTTTCTGTCTCCGGGCATTTCGCGAGGGAGGAAGCCGGAATCCTCCTCCGGATTCACAAATGTGATGCTCAGCGGAAGCGAGGTGCCAAGCACCGTCAGGCCGAAGCCATTTTCGGCGGACAGGGTCACCTCGCGCTGTTCGGGGATGTCCTGGAAGCCAACCTCTTCCGCGATGTACAGGTGCGTCCGCTCGTCGTTTGCCAGAAAAACCACGACCGCCCGATTCTCCATGTGCGAGGCGGCCTGCTCCGCGACCGCCCGCAGGACCTCCTGGGCCGAAAGCTGACCGGAGACGCTGCGAACGGCTTCGTAGAGGGTGGAGAGTTCTCGTCCCTGCCGGAGCGCATCCGCCTGAAGTACCGTGTCGCGAAGTACGACGGACGCGGCGGCGGCGAGCGCTGTCAACGCCAGAACATCCCCCCCGCCAAACGCGCTGCCTTCCCGTTTGTTGAGCGCTGCCACCACGCCGACGGGCTGTCCCTCGCTGAAAATCGCGACGGCAGCAGCGGAGTAGATGCCCGCTGAAGTTTCCAGGGTCTCCGATGGCTGTGGGCGATATGTTAGGTACGGCTCGCCGCTTCTCGCCGTTTTTCCGAGGAGGGTGTCTGTGAGCAGGACACGTGAACCGAAGATCTCCTGCGCCTCCGCGCCCGACACCGCCGTGAAAGTAAGGGTTTCCCTGTCCGAATCCACCAATGCGACGGCAGAGGAGGTGCAGTCTGTCAGCAGCCGCACTTTTTCGGCAATAAGGAGCAGTGCGGCATCCTGGCCCTCGCCGTGCGCAACCGCACGCAGCACCTCATCGAAGACAGTGAGCAGCATCGCCGGATTCGAAAGGCGTTTTGCCGCCGGGGAGGGGGCTGTTTGGGCTGCCTCAGCGACAGTTCCCATTGAGTCGTCAAACGGTTCCGTGATCCGTTCTGGGGGAGAAGAGGCAGAAGAGCGCATTCTGGTGGTCAGGACCGATCTTGGGAACGGGTAGCGATGCGAACGAGAGAAGCCAGGCCGAGCAAGCGGTGCATATCGCACCAGAGTGCAGGGTATTTTAGCCGTGAAAGCGGATAGCGTCAAGGACCGCGCAAATCCGTACGCCGCCCGGCTCGATACCCCTGCTTGACACTGCTCGTTCGCGACGATATAGTAAGTGCTGTTTGGCCCGGTCGTCTAGAGGCCTAGGATGCCTCCCTTTCAAGGAGGAGACCACGGGTTCGAATCCCGTCCGGGCTATGATTCTGTCAGCAGTTGCGGTCTGCCAACAGGTGCTGATATTTGCAAGCCTCTCATTCCTCCTGCGAGCGCCCCTTCAATATTCCAAGGAGGGTGATAAACGTTCTTCAGGATTCCTCCTTCGCCGGAAACACGGCAGAGAATTACTTCCAAAGAGCGCCCTGATGCCGTTTCTTCAGGTG